>NZ_JBSSCV010000001.1:0-242084 GCF_054060065.1 Thermostichus sp. MS-CIW-37
ATATCTCCTGTACGAACTCGCTCCAATAAGGCAAGGAACTTTGGTCTTTTGAAGTCGAGACCGCCGCCAATCTCTCCGACCACTTCGGCTCCAGGATAGAGGCTAACCAGCCTTGCAATCTGTCTCTCCAAGTCTGGTTTCTGTCCTCGGCTGCTGACTCGGGCGTACAAAACGACTCGTTTGACTTTTCTTGGCGTTTTGATGTAGCTGTCGAGGTCATACCTTCTCGCCCTACCGGATGGTGTGCGTATTGCCTTGATCCAACCTTTCTGTTCCCATCGCCTCAAAGTGTGGAGACATACCCCGAAATAGTCCGCCGCTTCTCTCGGTTTCACATACCTAGCCATACTAAGCAGCCACGCTGAACATACTATACGTTATTTCCAGTATAGTCCAGCATATCATTGACTAGAGTCATACTCTCCCCTCTTCCTTTGGGAAAAGGGCCGGGGGTGAGGGATCCCCGCCAATCTCCACAGGCCACAGAGCCTCTGGCGGCAAATGGATCCACACTGCCTGCCCCGGCGCAAACACCTGATGGGGAGCCACCCAAGCCTGCAGACTGCCCCAAGGGGTTTGTAAGGTCAGCCGTCGCTGGGTGCCCGCAAAGCGTTCCGCCATCACTTGAGCGGAGAAAACATTGTCGGCCAAGCCGGGCGGCTGGGGAAGCACCTGCACCTGTTCCGGGCGCACCGTCAGCCGCACCTGACCTTGAAGTGGCACGGCGCTTTTCAAGCGGATCCCGTTGTTGAGGCGAAGCTGGTGACCCTCCGCCTGCGCATCGAAAAAATTGACCCCGCCAAAAAAGCGGGCAATGCGCTCGGAGCGCGGCTGCTGATAGAACTCCACAGGGGATCCCACCTGGTGTAGCTGCCCCTCAAACATCAGGCCGATGCGTTGGGCCATGGCTGTGGCTTCTGCTTGATCGTGGGTAACCAGCACCGTCGTCACCCCTGTTTCCGCCTGCAGCTCCAGAATGAGGGCCTGCATCTCTTGGCGCAGGTTGGCATCCAGGGCCGATAAAGGTTCATCCAACAGCAGCACCTTGGGCCGAATCACCAAAGCCCGCGCCAGGGCCACCCGCTGCGCTTGTCCGCCAGAAAGCTGACTGGGCCGACGCTGAGCAAACCCGGCCAATTGTACCCGCTCCAGCATGCGCAAGGCGGCAGCCTCCCGCTCTGTCCGGGGAATGCCCCGCATTTTCAGGCCAAAAGCGACATTCTCCCCCACGCTCAGGTGGGGAAACAGGCGGCTGTGTTGGGACAGCAAAGTCACGCCGCGCCGTTCCGGCGGCAGAGGGTTGAGGGGGATCCCATCCAGCCAGATTTCCCCCGGATAGGGCAAGGGATCCGGCTCCAGCAGGCCGGCGATGAGATTGAGGGTGGTGGACTTGCCGCAGCCCGACGGCCCCAGCAGGGCGAAGATCTCCCCTGCCTCCACGCTCAAAGACAAATCCCTGAGGACAGGGATCCCTCGCTTGTGGAAGCGCTTGCTGAGGTGGCGGAGAACAAGGTGGCCCATGCTTGGGTTACCGATCAAACGCTCAATAGAGCTCTCAAACTCTCCCAAAATTAGAACAGAAAGTACCGTTGTGCCATGGGCAGCACCTCTGCCGGCTCGCAGGTGAGCAGCTCTCCATCGGCCCGCACTTCATAGGTCTCCGGGTTCACCTCAATGTGAGGAGTGGTGGTATTGAGTTTCAAATCCGCTTTGCCGATCTCGCGGCAGTTTTTGACCGCTACGGCCCGGCGCTGGATCCCCAGTTTTTCCGGGATCCCCAAGTCTAGAGCAGCCTGGGAGACAAAGAGCAGGCTGGTCTCGGTCAGGGCGCGGCCAAAGCTGCCGAACATGGGGCGGGGGTACACCGGCTGCGGGGTTGGAATGGAAGCATTGGGATCCCCCATTTGGGCGTAGGCAATCAGGCCCCCCTTCAGGACGATTTCCGGCTTAACCCCGAAAAAGGCCGGCTTCCACAGACACAGATCCGCCAGTTTTCCCACCTCCACCGACCCGATGACGTGGCTGAGGCCCTGGGCGATGGCAGGGCAGATGGTGTACTTGGCTACGTAACGCTTGGCCCGGAAGTTGTCGTTGCGGCTGCTGTCTTGCGGCAAAGGCCCCCGCTGCACCTTCATCTTGTGAGCTGTCTGCCAAGTGCGGATGATCACCTCCCCCACCCGGCCCATGGCCTGCGAGTCGGAAGAGATGATGCTGAACACCCCCATGTCATGCAAGATGTCTTCGGCGGCAATGGTTTGGGGGCGAATGCGGCTTTCGGCAAAAGCAATATCCTCCGGCACATTCTTGCTCAGGTGGTGACACACCATCAGCATGTCCAGATGCTCTTCGATGGTGTTGCGGGTAAAGGGGCGGGTGGGATTGGTGGAGCTGGGCAGCACGTTGGGCTCGGAGGCAATGCGGATGATGTCGGGGGCATGCCCACCCCCGGCCCCTTCGGTGTGGAAGGTGTGAATGGTGCGGCCATTGATGGCGGCGATGGTATCTTCCACAAAAGCCGATTCATTTAAAGTATCGGTGTGGATGAGGGTTTGGATGTCGTACTCATCCGAGACTTGCAAACAGCTGTCGATCACCGCCGGCGTGGATCCCCAATCTTCGTGGATCTTGAGGCCGCAGGCCCCCGCTTCCACCTGTTCCCGCAAAGCTGCGGGAAAAGCCGCGTTCCCCTTGCCAAAGAAGCCCAAATTGACGGGGAACCCCTCCGCCGCCTGCAACATCTTGCCCAAGTTCCAAGCTCCAGGGGTGCAGGTGGTGGCGTTGCTGCCTGTGGCCGGCCCAGTTCCGCCCCCCAAAAGGGTGGTCACTCCCGAGGCGATGGCAAACTCGCACAGCTGCGGACAGATGAAATGCACATGGGCATCGATCCCGCCCGCTGTCAGGATCAGGTTTTCCCCGGCAATCACCTCGGTGCTGGGGCCAACCACCATGCCCGGCGTCACCCCCGCTTGGATGTTGGGGTTGCCGGCTTTGCCAATGCCGACAATGTAGCCATCGCGAATGCCCACATCCGCCTTGACAATGCCCCACCAGTCCAGGATGAGAGCATTGGTGATCACCAGATCCAAGGCCCCGTTGGCGCGGGTGGCCGTCGGCGATTGCCCCATGCCATCGCGGATGGTTTTGCCGCCCCCAAACTTAATCTCCTCGCCGTAGGTGGTGAAATCCTCCTCCACCTCGATGATCAGTTCGGTATCCGCCAGGCGCACCCGATCCCCTACGGTGGGGCCGTAGTTGCTGACGTATTGGCGACGGGGAATCTCTAGGGTCATAGGGTGGTATCTGCAAAAGGGCTGCCAGGGTTTTACCACACATCCCCACCCAGGGGATCCCTTGCTGCTTGTTGTCTGGTTTCAACCCTTCATTAGAACCCATTGGGTCGACTGAAAATTCGTTACATATATTTACATCTATGATCGAAAAAACAATTGCCAATCGACTCCAGCCTCGATGGGACAAGGGATCCCTCGTTTAATTATTGTGAAGCAACTGAGGGCTCACAAACCCTGACCTATAATGCCAGGTAAGTCCTGCCCTGAGGGAATCTTCTGCCAAGGGGTGGGGATGCTTCGTTCCTTGTCGCAAGAGAGGAGTTCTTGATGACAACTACGCCAAAGGAGCGAGAGCCGAAGGTCAAGGTGTCGGTTGATGTGGATCCGGTTCCCACCTCATTTGAGAAATGGGCTAAGCCGGGCCACTTCGATCGCAGCCTATCCCGTGGCCCCAAGACCACAACCTGGATCTGGAACCTCCATGCTCTTGCTCATGACTTCGACAGTCACACCAGCGACTTAGAAGACGTCTCTCGTAAGATCTTTTCCGCTCACTTCGGCCACTTGGCGGTGGTTTTCGTCTGGCTGAGCGGCATGTACTACCACGGAGCTCAGTTCTCCAACTATTCTGCTTGGCTGGCGGATCCGATCAACGTCAAGCCCAGCGCCCAAGTGGTCTGGCCCATCTTCGGCCAAGAGATCCTGAATGGGGATGTGGGCGGCGGCTTCGAAGGGATCCGCATTACTTCCGGCCTGTTTCACCTCTGGCGGGCTGCCGGCATCACCAATGAGTTTCAACTCCTCTGCACCGCCATCGGTGGCTTGGTGATGGCCGGGCTGTGCCTGTTTGCCGGCTGGTTCCACTACCACAAGCGGGCTCCCAAGCTGGAGTGGTTCCAAAATGTGGAATCGATGCTCAACCACCACCTGGCGGGCCTGCTGGGGCTGGGTTCTTTGGCCTGGGCTGGCCACCAAATCCACGTGGCCATTCCCATCAACAAGATGTTGGATGCGGGCGTGCCGGCTGACCAGGTGCCTTTGCCCCACGAGTTCATCCTCAAGCCCGCCTTGATGAAGGAGATGTTCCCCAGCGTGGATTGGGGCATCTTCAGCGGGGTGGTGCCCTTCTTTACCTTGGATTGGGGCAAGTACGCGGAGTTTCTCACCTTCAAGGGTGGCCTGGATCCGCAAACGGGCGCCCTCTGGCTGACGGATCAGGCCCACCACCACCTGGCCATTGCCGTGCTCTTTATCGTGGCCGGGCACATGTACCGCACCAACTGGGGCATCGGCCACTCCATTAAAGAGATCCTGGAAGCCCACAAAGGCCCCTTCACCGGCGAAGGCCACAGGGGCCTGTACGAAGTGCTCACCACCTCCTGGCATGCCCAGCTGGCCATCAACCTGGCCATGGTGGGATCCCTGAGCATCATCGTGGCCCAGCACATGTACGCCATGAACCCCTACCCCTACATGGGCATCGACTACGCCACCCAGATCTCCCTGTTTACCCACCACATGTGGATAGGCGGCTTCTTCGTGGTGGGGGGTGCTGCCCACGGGGCCATTTACATGGTGCGGGACTACGACCCGGCGGTGAACCGCAACAACGTGTTGGATCGGGTGATCCGCCACCGCGACGCCATCATCAGCCACCTGAACTGGGTGTGCCTGTTCCTAGGCTTCCACGCCTTCGGCTTCTATGTCCACAACGACACGATGCAAGCCCTGGGCCGTCCGCAGGACATGTTCTCGGACACCGGGATCCAACTGCAGCCCATCTTTGCCCAGTGGATTCAGTCGCTGCACACTTCGGCCATTGCCAGCACGGCTCCCTATGTGGGCGCTTCGGTTAGCCCCATCTTTGGTGGCGACGTGGTGGCTGTGGGTGGCAAGGTGTCCATGATGCCCATGGTGCTGGGCACGGCGGACTTCATGGTCCACCACATTCATGCCATGACCATTCACATCACGGTATTGATCCTGCTCAAGGGGGTGCTGTTTGCCCGCTCTTCTCGCCTGATCCCCGATAAGGCCAAGCTGGGCTTCCGCTTCCCCTGCGATGGCCCAGGCCGTGGCGGCACCTGCCAAGTCTCCGGCTGGGATCACGTGTTCCTGGGGCTGTTCTGGATGTACAACTGCATCTCCATCGTGATCTTCCACTTCAGTTGGAAGATGCAGAGCGACATCTGGGGCACGGTCAACGCCGATGGCACCATTGAGCACATCACCGGCGGCAACTTTGCGGCCAGCGCCATTAACATCAACGGCTGGTTGCGGGACTTCCTGTGGGCGCAATCGGTGCAGGTGATCAACTCCTACGGCTCGGCGCTGTCGGCCTATGGGCTGCTCTTCTTGGGCGCTCACTTCGTCTGGGCCTTCAGCCTGATGTTCTTGTTCAGCGGTCGCGGCTACTGGCAGGAGCTCATTGAGTCGATCGTTTGGGCCCACAACAAGCTAAAAGTCGCTCCGGCCATTCAACCCCGCGCTCTGAGCATCATTCAGGGTCGGGCGGTCGGTGTGGCCCACTACCTGTTGGGAGGGATCGTCACCACCTGGGCGTTCTTCCTGGCACGGTTCGGCGCACTCGGCTAAGGCAAGGAGGAAGAGAGAATCATGACAACTGCAACTCGTTTTCCCCAATTCAGCCAAGACCTGGCCAGCGATCCCACCACGCGTCGGCTGTGGTATGGCATTGCCACCGCCCACGACTTCGAGACCCACGATGGCATGACGGAGGAGCGGCTTTACCAAAAGCTGTTCGCCACCCACTTTGGCCATCTGGCAATCATCTTCCTGTGGGCCTCCGGCAACGTCTTCCACATTGCCTGGCAAGGCAACTATGAGCAATGGGTAGCCAACCCCACGGGTGTCACCCCCATCGCCCACGCCATCTGGGATCCCCACTTTGGCAAGGCAGCGGTGGAAGCCTTTACCCAACCGGGGGGCGGCGGCCCCGTCAACGCGGCCTACTCTGGCCTGTACTACTGGTTCAACACCATTGGCCTGCGCACCAACGGCGATCTCTACGCCGGTGCCATTGGCCTGTTGTTGTTGGCGGCGGTGTTTCTGTTTGCCGGCTGGCTGCACCTGCAGCCCCGCTTCCGGCCTAGCCTGAGCTGGTTTAAGAACGCTGAAGCCCGTCTCAACCACCACCTGGCCGGCTTGTTTGGGGTCAGTTCCCTGGCTTGGACTGGTCACCTGGTACACGTCGCCATCCCCGAGTCCCGCGGGCAGCACGTAGGCTGGGACAACTTCCTTACCACTCTGCCCCACCCGGCAGGTCTGAAGCCCTTCTTTACCCTCAACTGGGGGGTGTATGCCCAGAACCCGGACACGGCCAACCATGTTTGGGGCACGGCAGAAGGGGCGGGCACGGCCATCCTCACTTTCTTGGGTGGCTTTAACCCCAACACCCAGTCCCTGTGGCTGACGGACATGGCCCACCACCACCTGGCCATCGCGGTGATCTTCATCGTGGCCGGCCACATGTACCGCACCAACTGGGGCATTGGCCATAGCATCCGGGAGATCCTTGGCGCCCACAACCCCCCCAAGGGCACTCCCTTCGGAGGCCTGCTGGGAGAAGGCCACAAAGGTCTCTACGACACGGTCAACAACTCCCTGCACTTCCAGTTGGCTCTGGCCTTGGCCTGTCTGGGGGTGGTGACCTCGCTGGTGGCGCAGCACATGTACGCCCTTAACCCCTACGTGTTCATGTCCATGGATCACACCACGGAGGCGGCTCTCTACACCCATCACCAGTACATTGCTGGCTTCTTGATGGTGGGGGCGTTTGCCCACGGGGCCATCTTCCTGGTGCGGGACTACGATCCTGAGGCCAACAAGAACAACGTGCTGGCGCGGGTGCTGGATCACAAGGAAGCGATTATCTCCCACCTCAGCTGGGTATCGCTGTTCCTGGGCTTCCACACCCTGGGGCTTTACGTCCACAACGACGTCATGCAGGCCTTTGGCACGCCGGAGAAGCAGATCTTGATCGAGCCGGTGTTTGCTCAGTTCATCCAGGCCTCTCACGGCAAGATGATCTACGGCATGGATGTGTTGTTGTCCAACCCCGACAGCCTTGCTTCTACCGCTTGGCCCAACTACGGCAACGTGTGGCTGCCGGGCTGGCTGCAGGCCATCAACGATCCCAATGGATCCCTGTTCCTGCCCATTGGCCCGGGTGACTTCCTGGTGCACCACGCCATTGCGCTGGGCTTGCACACCACCACCTTGATCTTGGTCAAGGGGGCGTTGGATGCCCGCGGCTCTAAGCTGATGCCGGACAAGAAGGACTTTGGCTACAGCTTCCCCTGCGACGGCCCGGGTCGAGGCGGCACCTGCGACATCTCCGCCTGGGATGCCTTCTACCTGGCCATGTTCTGGATGCTGAACACCATCGGCTGGGTTACCTTCTACTGGCACTGGAAGCAGCTTGGGGTTTGGAGCGGCAACACTGCCCAGTTCAACGAGAACTCCACCTACCTGATGGGCTGGCTGCGGGATTACCTCTGGGCCAACTCCGCCCAGTTGATCAACGGCTACAACCCCTACGGGATGAATAACCTGGCGGTTTGGGCCTGGATGTTCCTGTTCGGCCACCTGGTGTGGGCAACTGGGTTCATGTTCCTGATCTCCTGGCGCGGCTACTGGCAAGAGCTGATCGAGACCTTGGTGTGGGCGCATGAGCGCACTCCCTTGGCCAAGCTGATCCGCTGGAAAGACAAGCCGGTGGCCATGTCGATTGTGCAGGGTCGTCTGGTGGGTCTGGCTCACTTCACGGTGGGTTACGTGTTGACCTACGCGGCCTTTGTTATCGCCTCGACAGCCTCCCAGTTTGGCTAGCGAACTTAATCTGTTGAATAACTAACTGGAGAAGGGATCCCTCGGCTTGTTCGGGGATCCCTTTTTTGTGAGTTGGTAGAGTGGTGATATGAAGTTTAGGGTCTGATGAGTTTGGTCGATGACTCTAGCCGCCCGATTGGATCCCTATATCAGGCGATATACCTTTGAGGAGTTTCATCGGCTGATTGAGTCTGGACAGATTGAAGAGCCCAATCAGTTGGAGCTGATTGACGGGCTCCTGGTTCAAAAGATGACGAAAGGGGAGAGGCACGCCGCCTACTGTAGCCGCCTGTACCGACTGTTGGTGGGCCTTGTGCAGGAGCAAGCTATTGTGCGCACCCAGGATCCGGTGCAACTGCCCCCCAATCACGAGCCGGAGCCCGACTTTGCCATTGTGCGCTTTCAGCAGGATGAGTACCGCTCTCGGCATCCTCAGCCCGAAGACATCTATCTCATCATCGAAGTGGCTGATTCTTCCCTTACCTATGATCGGGAAGTCAAACTCGGACTCTACGCCAAAGCCGGGATCCCCAACTACTGGATCTTGAACTTGCAAGAGAACTGCCTAGAGACGTACAGCTTGCCAATAGAGTCGGGAGTTTACCAAAAAAGAGAGGCTTACACCCCCAAGGAGAAAGTTGGGATCCCAGGGATCCGGGCTGGAGAGTTGAGTCTGGATCAGCTAGAAATCGCAGGAGCCCCGCACTGTACCCGTAGGGTCAGTGTCGGGAGGAATGCGGAAGTTATGATAGAACCATGACCCAAGTCTTGACCGTCTCCTGTAAGCTCAAGGTGTCCCCGTCGCAAGCCGCCAAATTGGACGCGACTTTGGAGGCTTTTGGCCAAGCCTTGAACTGGGTCAACCAGAACACGCCGGAGAAAGTCGCCAACGCCGTTAAGCTCCAGTCTCTGTGCTACCGCGAAATCCGTGCCCGGTTCGGCTTGTCCAGTAACTTGGCTCAGCAGGTCTGCAGACGGCTGGCCGGCGCCCGCAAGGTTGCCCGACAGAAAAACCGCCCCGTCAAAGCGTTCAAGAGAGGCTTTGCGACCTACGATGCCCGTATCTTTTCGTTTCGCGAGAAAGACTGGACGGTGTCGCTGACCACAGTGGAGGGTCGAGAGCGCTTTGAGCTGGCGATTGGCCGTTACCAGAGAGAACAGTTGGCAGGCTCCAATCCCAAATCCGCCACTCTGGTCAAGCGCAGAGACGGCTCCTACTACATCCAGATTTGCGTAGAGAAAAAACCACCCAAGCAACAAGATACCGACAAGGTGATCGGGGTGGACTTGGGGAGGACAGATATTGCCCATACGTCAGACGGGGACAACTGGAATGGACAGCAGTTGAGCAGAGTCCGAGAGCGCTACTCCCGGTTGAGGGCGGTACTCCAACGCAAAGCCAGTAAGGGCACACGCAGTTCGCGGCGCAGATGCAGAGAACTGTTGCAACGGCTGTCTGGCAAGGAAAGACGCTTTCAAACGTGGGTCAATCATCGCATCTCCAAAGCTATTGTCTCTGGGGCAAAAGCTACCAACAGCGCTATCGCTCTGGAAGACCTGACAGAGATCCGGGAAAGGCTCAATCAACAGCCACGCAGCAAAGCTGAACGGCGCAGGGCCAACAGTTGGGCGTTCTACCAGCTGAGGCAGTTTCTGGAATACAAGGCTCTGCGTGCAGGGGTTGCTTTGACTCTGGTGCCGCCTGCCTACACGTCGCAGACCTGCCACCGGTGTTTGCACGTCCATCCCGATCCTACGCAATCCTATCGCAGTGGGAAGCAGTTCAAGTGTGGGCACTGTGGATGGGAAGGGGATGCGGACTGGAATGGGGCCAACATGATTGCCAAGCTTGGGGCTGTCGTAAACCAGCCTAGAGGCCCGTGGTTGGCTTGCCAACTGCAGGGCTACCGAAAGCCCGCCCTGTACTGCGAAGCAGTCAGGGTCGGGTAGTTTACGTTTTTTCCATCGGTTAAGGCAGGGATCCCTTGCCGGCAGATCGAATCTTGGCTGGCAGGAGTATTGTGGGTGGGGAAGCATTTGCAAAAGGATTGTCGATGAGCTACGACGCGGTGGTGATTGGGGCCGGGCATAACGGGCTGGTGAGCGCTTGCTATTTGGCCAAGGCCGGGCAAAAAGTGCTGGTGCTGGAGCGCTATCACACCGTTGGTGGTGCTGCCATTACGGAAGAAATTCACCCAGGCTTTCGCGTGTCGGTGGCTTCCTACTCCTGTAGTTTGCTGCGCCCGGAGATCATTCGCGATCTGCGCCTGCCGGACTATGGCTTTGAGGTCTATGCCAAGCAACCTTCCTATTTCATGCCCTTCCCGGATGGGCAGCACCTCTTCCTGTATGCCGATAACCGTGCCAAGAGCAAGGCGGAAATTGCCAAGTTTTCTCGCAAAGATGCGGAAGCCTACGACCGCTGGGAGGAGTTTTGGGATCGGGTGAACGAGGTGGTGGAGCCAACCTTAATGCAGCCGCCGATTTCACTGGGGCAACTGGCGGATCGCTTTGCAGCTGCTGGCTATGAAGACGATTTCCGCCGCATCATGCTCCTCTCGACCACTGATCTCCTGGATGAGTTCTTCGAGTCGGAGCAGGTCAAGGCGGCGATGGCTCCCCAATCTTTGATTGGCACCTCAGCCGGGCCGATGACTCCAGGTACGCCCTACATCTGGCTGGTCCATGCGGTAGGTCGGGCTATTGGCTCGCGTGGGGTCTGGGGCTATGTGCGCGGTGGGATGGGATCCATTACCCAAGCGATGGCCAAGGCAGCTCTGGACTTAGGGGTGGAGATCCGCACGTCTGCTCCAGTGGCGGAGATCTTGATGGAGAGTGGGCAGGCCGCTGGGGTTATCCTCGAATCGGGGGAAACCGTGCGGGCGCGGGCAGTTCTCTCCAATGCCCATCCCCAAATCACCTTTTTGCGACTCTGCTCCTCTTTGCCCCCAGACTTGCGTGACCGGCTAGAACGGCACTACCGCACCTCAGGCCCGGTGTACAAGCTCAATTTGGCCCTGGAAGAATTGCCTCGCTACACAGCGGCCCCTGCTGAAGTGCCCCCAGAAGTGGTCAGTTCCGCCACGGTAGACATTGCTCCCTCGGTGGCCTATCTGGAGCGGGCTTGGGATGACTGCAAGTACGGGATCCCTTCCCGGGATCCGTTTATCGAGATCTACAGCCAATCCCCCACCGACCCGACGATGGCTCCCCCAGGCAAGCACATTCTCTCCTGTTTCTGTCAGTTTGTGCCCTACCAACCCAAAGGGCGAGACTGGAACGATGGCCTACGGGAGGAATTTGCCGATCGGGTAATCGACAAAATTGCCCAATTTGCCCCCAACATTAAAAACGCCGTGATCGCACGGCAGATGTTGTCGCCCGTGGATCTGGAGGCCCGCTTCGGCCTTGTGGGGGGCAGCATTTTTCACGGGGAAATGACGCCGGATCAAAGCTACAACCTACGGCCCATCTCCGGCCTGGCCGACTATCGATCCCCCATTCCCGGCCTTTACCTCTGCGGCTCAGGGGCGCACCCAGGAGGCGGAGTGACCGGGATCCCTGGCCACAACTGCGCACAGGTGGTGCTCAGCGATCTACCCAAGCTCTGACCGACGAAAAGGCCAAGCCAGAGCGGATCCCTGCTCTGGGATCAAACGGGTTGCCTGGGTTACAGCCGCACCTGCGTGCCCTCAAAGAATCCACGAATAATGAGAATAACTCCCCCTGCATCAGGAGTACCCGTATTTCCGTCGCCAGTTGGTGGGTTCGGGCCTATAACTTGGTTGTCAGTGGGGAACTCTTGCTCAATAAAGAATTGCCCAGAGATATTCGAGCCAGAGGTGGTTGGATCGAAAACCAAATTCAAGTTGCCTCGCAGCAGAGAACCGCCAATATCTGCCCTATTAAACGGCCCGGCCAGTTGTGCCCCAGCTAAGGTGCGGAAGACAAAATCTCCCGTGGTGGGGACAATGCCCTGAAGGATAACAGGACTGAGATTAGTTCCCTCCACAGGGGATCCAGGCAACGTACCTGTGGAGCGCTCGGTGCGCAATGAGAAAAAGTAATCAAAGACTGTTGGGGCACCCGGACGATCAGGAACCGGCAATTCCGGCAATTGCGGTATCGGTGTGGGGAAAGGTCGTGGCGGCGGGCTGACCTGCACAAAGTTGAGGACTGTGCTGACGTTGGCCGGATCAAACTCCGCCTGTACGCGGCCGTTCAACAGGCGCCGGATACGCACCAACTGGTTGGGCAAGATGTTGGGCCGAGTCGGATCTGGAGCAAACAGCACTGACTGCGTACCCACCTGGGCAGGACGATAGACAATCTCCGCCTGGTTGGGCCGGAAGTTTAGGCGGGCAAAGAGAGCCAAGGCATCCTCAGGAGTGCCATCGCCCGCAACCCCCCGCTGCCGCACCACAAAGCTCGCGGAGAAACTGCCTGTTTGGAGAATAGCGACTACAGGACCTTGGGGTGGAGGAGGGTTGACAAAGGAGCCAGGCGCCAAAATCTCACCACCGGGGCCAGGGCCACCGTTTTCAAACAATACACCCACAGTGGGGACAATCAGGGAAGAATCTCCCTCCAGGACGACTTGATTACCATTTCTACTCACCAAAATGCGGCGCACGGTGAGCGTTAAAACAGTGCCGTCATCTCGGATAGCCCTGAAGGTGGTATTCACCCGAATGCGCTGGTCGTTGGGGAGGGTCGAAATTGCAACCAGCCCGGCGATATTGAATTGCGTAGATAGCCTGCCGTCGTTGGGTCCAAAGGCAGTGATATTCACCAGCGGTGTGGTTCGCCCAATTTGGATGGCCAGCGTGCTGGAGCGAAGGGTGGAGTCGATTGTCAGCTCACTGGCTGGGATCTCGTTCACGGGCAAGATGCGGGCTTCAACATTGGCGATGCGAGCTTCACCGCTGCCTTGGAGGGGGTTGGTACGCACAGGGATCCCGTTGTCAAACCTCGGATTGACGTAGTCCAACCGGAGGCTGGTGGTCTCCAGCACCGAGCCGGGGGTAAAGCGGTACTCCTGCGCCGAGACAAACGCCGTGGGATCCACCTGGACGGGCCCAGGCAAGGTCGGGGACTCATTAACCTCGCCGCAGCCGCCTAGCAGCAAGACTCCACACAAAACCGCCAACGAGCGACCTTTGAAGTTCATACGGCACTTCCTCACACACCTTAAATCTGGGCAAATCCACACAAAATGGGGAGAAGGCACCCAACCCCTAACGCTACAGGTAAGCTGGCCGCCCCTGCTCGAGGCTATGATACCCCATATCTAGGGGATGGGCCATTTCCAGAACAATTTCTTGCATTTGCTCTGCCGCTCGCTTGACAACGCTCTAGGATGCAGTAGAACTAACAGCAGGCATCCCCCTTGAAATTGTGCAGATGCATAAGACTTGAGCAAGCTCGGTGGATCCCTGCTGGACGCTGCCTAAGACGTTTGCTGTGGTGTGAGTGAGTGGAGATTTTTCGATGAGACGACGTTTTGGCTCAGCCCTTGGCCGTGGCGGCCTCTCTCTTTGGGCAACCTGTGCTTCGGTTGCGCTAATTACCGGCTGCAGTAGCGAGACCACCAGCGGGGTGCCGCCTCTACTGGCTTCTAGCGGTGCCACGCCTCCTCCTGTGGCCGTTGCCCCCACGATTGCCCCCAATCTCACGCCTATCACCTTCCGCCCAGGGCCGGACTTTGCCCCCATCACCCCACCGCCCATCCAGCCCGACCTACCGGATCCGCCTAGCTTGGCAAACCCTTTTCAGATCAGCCTAGTGGGATCCGCCTTTGTAACTATCACCTTGAGCGGCTTATTTGCTCCAGGAGTGATCAGGAGCGTAGAGGTTCAGTTTTTTAACATCAGTCGCGGCACAGATATTACCAGCATCTTTTTGCCGACGGCAATTGAGCAGTTTAGAAATACGCTGATAGGCAGAGGCAATAGCTACGACGACCGAATCAACGGGATCACGCTTACCAACGACTTCACCTTCCCGGCGGATCCAGCCGCCTACAACACCAACGTTGCTGCGGGAGAAACGGTTTTGGTAATCGTGGTCATTCGAGATTCATTTGGTCAAGCTCTGAGGCTGGAAGCGAGCAACCAAGCCACCTAAGCTGGAGCTGAGTAAGGCTGTTTGGGTTTGTGCCACGAGAGAGTTGAATGGCAGGAGGATGAGGGAATGAAAACGGGAAAAGTAGCTGGGGTTTTGGCTTGCTTGTGCTTGGGCTTGCTAACAGCTTGTCAACAAACTAAAGAGGGGAATCCAATCAGCTCGCTGCCAGGGCCAATCATCCCTGTGCAAAACCCGAATACAGAACCTGGAGGAACGGGGGTAGGGCTGCCATCCACTCCTCCGATTGGATCTGTTCCCCCAGGTCAACCCAGCCCTCTTGTGCCCCCTCCTGTGTCGGCGCCGACGATCCCGCCCCTGCCCAGCCCGAACCCCTCTCCCAGCATCGTTGGCCTGCCTCCAGGCCCCTTGGCTGCCCCGAGGTTTACTAAGAGCTTTGATCCTTCCACAACCTCACCAAACGCTCCCGTAACCCTAAGATTCACCATCATCAACAACTCCGGGATCCAATTGACTGACCTCAACTTTGCAGACAACCTGCCTACAGGGTTGTTTGTTGCCAATCCGCCCAACTTCACCAATACCTGTGGTGGATCATTTGCTCCGACTTCAGGCGCGGCCCTAATCACTCTAAGCGGTGGAACACTGGCTGCCAATGCAACTTGTACAGTTACTGTTCAGGTTGTTGCTGCAGGCACAGGTACCTATACTAACCCTGCCGTAACTCTGACCAGTAACCAGGCTCCTGCTGTTCAAAGCACACCTGTTAATCTGTCAGTGAACCCGGTTACTGCTCCAATGTTCACTAAGGAGTTTGTTCCTAACTCGACTCAAAACGGCAACGTCGTGGCTGTTGTCTTCACAATTACGAACACTGCAACTGTTCCCATAACCGGCCTCAGTTTCATCGACATTTTGCCCAGCACTCCGGCTTTAGGGTTACAAATTACGACTCCACCAGTTACCTCAAACACCTGCGGTGGCATGCTGGCAGTAACTGGTGGTGGGACCACGATTTCTCTCATGAACGGAAGCCTAGCCGCAGGCGCCTCCTGCGTGGTTTCTGTATCGGTCAGGCAACCTCCGCCTGTACCACCACCACCACCACCATCACTACCAGTGACCTACACCAACCCACCAGTTACTCTCTTGAGCAATGGCGCGCCGCCAGCGACTTCTGGTACAGCTATGGTAACTTTTAATTAGAGTTCTTACCCTTGACCCAAGTAAAAGTGAGGCAGATGGGTCAAGCTGTGAGCATTCCTATGCTGCTCAGCAGAACTTGGGGGGAGAGGCCAACCCTGTAGGCTGCCGCAGTTTGGCAGCCTCTCAGTCTCTGCACTCAAGAGTCAAAGGGATCCAGCTTTGCGCAAAAGATTATCTGGGATATTAAGCTGTTGTGCTGTTCAAGCCGGCTGCCCAATCCAGGAGGGCGTTCACTGCTTCTAGGTCTTTCGCTTCTGAGTACAACCTCAGCAGAGGCTCGGTGCCGCTGCCGCGAATCATCACCCAACTGCCGTCGGCGAGGGTGAATTTGTGGCCATCTTTGTCGAAATGTTTGATCACCTTCTGCCCCAAAATCTCAAGCGGGGGATCCATTTGCAGCCGTTGGAAGAGCTGGGTTTGTTGATTTTGATCGGCGAGGTGGAGATCGCGGCGCAGGTAAACAGAGGTGAACCCTTCCCGTTCCTGCAAAGCTCGGTAGATGGTGCTGAGATCTTGGCCGGTTTCCGTAACCGCTTCGATGAGATACAGGGCCGAAAGCAGGGCATCCCGCTCGGGAATGTGGCCCAGGTAGCCGATGCCGCCCGATTCCTCTCCACCCAAGAGCACCTCTGTGCTCATCATGCGCTCGGCGATGTACTTAAAGCCCACCGGCATTTCCGTAACCGGTAGGCCATAGCGCTGTGCAACTTTAACAAACAGTTCGGAGCCGCTGATGGTTTTGACAATCTCGCCCCGCAAGCCGCGTCGCCCGGCCAGGTGGTCGATCAAGATGGGGATCAGGATCTGCGGGCTGAGGAAATGGCCTTGCCCATCGAGAGCCGCAATGCGGTCGGCATCCCCATCAAAGACCAAACCCATTTTCAAGGGGGCGGGATTCGCCGCGATGATCTGAGCAGAAGCCTGCAGGTTTTGGGGCAAGGGCTCGGGGGGAAATCCCCCAAACAAGGGATCCCGATGCGCCTGCAACTCAATGACCTTCTCCCCCAAGAGGCGCTTGAGGCCGCCAGCGCCAGAGCCAAACATGACATCCACCCAAATCTTGGCCGGGGATCCTTTGAGCTTTTCCAGATCCACAAAGCGGCTGAGCTGAGCCAGGTAGCCGGGCCAGGGATCCCAGGTGTGGATGGGGGCCTTGTGGGATCCAAGAGGCTGGAGGCTTTGCAGCTCCTGCTCGATGGCGGCGGTAACTTCCGGCGGCACGGATCCACCAAATCCTCCCTTGACCTTGAGGCCGGAATAGTGGGGGGGGTTGTGGCTGGCGGTGATCACCAAAGCGCCGTGGCAGCCCCGCTCCTTGGCACCCCAGCTAAAGGCCGGCGTTGGGGCCACACAGGTGGAGAGGTAAACTGGGATCCCCAGGCGGGCCACCACCTCAGCAACGTGGGCGGCAAAGCGTTCCGAGAGAAAGCGGTTGTCGTAGCCGACCAGGATCCCTTCGCCGGGGTAGGTGCGGGCCAACACTTGGGCGCTGGCCTGGGCGGCAAGGGCCAAGTTTTGGAAAGTAAAGCCCTCGGCAATCACGGCTCGCCAGCCGTCGGTGCCAAAACGGATCGGGGTATCGGCCATAGTGGTGTTGCGGTGGGTGCTGCCGCTTCAAGTCATAGCACGAGGTAGGCGTTTCGGTGTTCGGTCTGCTCTCAACTCCTATCGAGATGGGATCCCTCTCGCGGGGCCCGCAGAAGCGGCTAGATTGACATACCCCCCTGCCCTCAAGGGCAGGGCTTTACGGCGTTTTTTCGGTAACCTGGAAAGCGTTCCGCTCCTGTGTGCCATGACTCAGCAACTGACTCTCGACGGACTGGGATTTGGCTCGGGTGGGGGATCCCGTCTGGGTCGGGTGATTGTAACCGATTTGCAGGGGGAGATGCAGCGCTCCTACCTGGAATACGCCATGAGCGTGATTGTCGGGCGGGCCTTGCCAGATGTCCGGGATGGCCTCAAGCCGGTACACCGCCGCATCCTCTACGCCATGCATGAGCTGGGCCTGACGCCGGATCGCCCCTACCGCAAATGCGCACGGGTGGTGGGGGATGTGCTGGGGAAATATCACCCCCATGGGGATCAGGCAGTTTATGACGCGCTGGTGCGCATGGTGCAAGACTTTTCCAGCCGCTATCCCCTGGTGGCGGGGCACGGCAACTTCGGCTCTGTGGATGATGACCCACCGGCGGCCATGCGCTACACGGAGTGCCGGCTGGCGGAGCTGAGCCACACAGCGCTTCTGGAGCAGGTGTCGGAAGAGATCGTCGATTTCATGCCCAATTTCGACGGATCCCAGGCGGAGCCCACCGTTCTTCCGGCCCGCTTGCCCATTTTGCTGCTCAACGGCTCTGCCGGCATTGCTGTGGGCATGGCCACCAATATCCCACCCCACAACCTGGGGGAAGTGGTGGATGGCCTGTTGGCTTTGATCGACCATCCCGACCTCAGCCCTGAGGAACTGTTGCGCTGGATCCCAGGGCCGGATTTTCCCACCGGCGGCCAAATCCTGGACAGCCAAGGGATCCGCGAGGCCTACCTCACCGGGCGCGGCTCCATCACTCTACGGGGGGTGGCCCGCTTCGAGGAGATCCAGCCGGGCAAAGGACGCCACCGCCGACCCGCCCTGATCATCAGCGAGTTTCCCTATCAGGTGAACAAAGCGGCCTGGATCGAAAAAGTGGCCGAGCTGGCCAACCAAGACCGCATCAGCGGCATCGCCGATCTGCGCGATGAGTCGGATCGCAGCGGCATTCGCGTGGTGGTGGAGCTGAAGCGAGAGGCCAACCCGCAGGCGGTTTTGCAGCAGTTGTATAAGCTCACCCCTTTGCAAAGCAACTTCGGGGCCATCCTGCTGGCTTTGGTGAACGGGGAACCGCGGCAGCTGAGCCTCAAAGAGATCCTGCAGCACTTTTTGCAATTTCGCGAGGCCACCCTCAACCGGATGTTCCGTGCCGAGTTGCAGCAGGTGCAGCGCAAGGCGGAAGAGGTGGCAGGAATGTTGCTGGCGTTGGCGGATCTGGAGGGGGTGATCGAGCTGCTGCGGCAAGCGCCCGATGGCACCACGGCCAAAGCCCAATTGCAAACTCGCCTGGGCTGTACCCCCCAGCAGGCAGAGACGATTTTGGCCATGCCTCTGCGTCGCCTGACGGGATTGGAGCGGGAACGGCTGCACCAGGAACACGCCCAGTTGCAGACCCGCATCGAAGAACTGCAGGGGCTACTCAGCGACCGCCGCAAGCTCTTGAATTATTTGA
The DNA here is from genome assembly GCF_054060065.1 of Thermostichus sp. MS-CIW-37. NCBI lineage: Bacteria > Bacillati > Cyanobacteriota > Cyanophyceae > Thermostichales > Thermostichaceae > Thermostichus > Thermostichus sp. MS-CIW-37. The sequence continues at coordinate 18,689 of NZ_JBSSCV010000001.1, forward strand.
AAAAAGAGCTGCGACACCTGAAAAAGACCTTCGGGGATCCCCGGCGCACCCAGATCCTCTCGGCCTCGGAGCTGGAAGCGGAAGTGGCCCAAATCCCCAGCGGCGAAGAGACGGAAGAGACCCACTTCTTGCTGCAATTCACCCGCAAGGGCTATGTGCGCCGCCTGCCTCTGCCTAGCCGTCGCTCCCGCAGCAACCCGGCGCAACGGGAACTGGGGGAAGATGTGCTGGTCGGCCTGGAATGCGTCACGCTGGAGCAGGAAATCTTGGTGCTCACCGCTGGCGGCAAGGCTTTTACCGTGCCCATCGCAGGGATCCCCCTCAGCACTGGCTCTTCACGGGGGGTGCCTCTGGTTACCCTTCTCCCCAACCCCGAGCCGATGGTTGCCACCTTCACGTTGGCTCCGGATCCGGGCAAGGCAAGTTTGGTGGTGCTCAGCCGGCAGGGGCGGATCAAGCGGCTGGCCCTGGCAGAGCTAATGGGCCTCACCCAACGGGGATCCACTGTCCTAAAGCTAAAAGAGGGAGATGAGCTGGGCTGGGCAGCCCTTTGGGATCCCGGCCACCAAGGCTACAGCGTCGTCCTGGCTACTTCAGGGGGACGGGTGCTGCGGCTGGCTGCCGAAGGGATCCCTTTGATGGGTCGAGCGGCTATGGGATCGCCGGCCCTGCGTTTGGGGCGCGCCGAGCGAATAGTTGGTATGGCGCTGCTGCCCCCGCAAGGGATCCTGGTTCTGGCCAGCCGGTCGGGCTATCTGAAGCGCTTGTCTCTGGAGGAGATCCCCATCCTGGAGCGGGGTCAAGTGGGCGTGCCGGCCTTTCACTTCTCCGACCGAGGGGATGTGCTGGTGGGCTTGGTGGGTCTCCCCCCCGAGCTGGAGAGGCCTTCCCATCTGCAACTGGATGTGATCACAGAGTCTGAACAGGTGTACTCCTTCTCTCCTGCCGACATCCCGCTGCAAAGCCGCTCCGGGGGCGGATCCCTCCTGGTCAAAGGGGAGCGGGTCAGGGAGTTGCGCCTGTTTTGGCCACAGTGGCTGCCGGAAGGCGATGTGGGATAGCTCTTGGGGGAGCAGAAGATCCCTAGGACGAAGAGCCTTCCCCAGGCGAGGCCGAATCGGTCGGCGGGGAGCCGGGATCCGTCTCCGGCACTTCGGGATGGCGAACGGGCTTGGGTAGGGTGCCACCTGACCTGATAACCAAACAGCGCACGGTTTGGTGCAGCTCCTCCAGCAAAATGCTGATGGCAGAGCGGAAGTCTCGGTGGTCATCTCGCATTTGCTCCAGCATGGCGCGGATGACTTCCTGACAATCCTTCAGGATGTGCTGCTGCTGGGCAACAATCTGCACCAGTTCACTTTGTTCCTTGAGCAGCTCCCGCAGACAGGAGCGCAGCTCTTCCACATGGCTCTGCCAAAGGGCCTGTCCTTCCCGCAGCTCCATCACGCTGGTGCGCAAATCGGCGGTCGAGTCTCTCAGGGCTTCGCTGTGGCGGCGCTCGGCTTCCAGTTGCTTTTGCTGCTCCTGCTGCTGTTGGCGCAACTCAGAATTGGCCCGCAAGTTGGCTTCCGCTGCCCTGAGCAATTGAGCCAATCGAACCTCAGTAACAACCCAACGCTCTTCCGGCGACAGAGATCGACCTCGGCCAATTCGTCTGCAGAAGTACTTCACAGTCGCTGCACCCTATACCCCATTCTCTACACTTTAGACTTTGGTCAAAGCGCCGCAAGACCTCAGCCTAAGAGGAAGCTTGTCCATCGGGCTTTGTCCCGGCTGTTTTTTGGGCTCACCCCATCATAGCCATAATACCGGATGCCGAATCCAGCCGGATGCCGAATCCAGAAGTTCGGAAGGCGAGGCTGCCCCTCTCCAGGGATCCCGGTCGTTCTTCTAGGATGGTGGAGAGTTTGGATAAAAGAAACCATGCCTTCACTTGCAAATCAGGTGGTGCTGATTACCGGCGCCTCTGCTGGAATTGGGGAAGCCGTCGCTCTGGAGGCGGCCAAACGCGGGGCTCGCTTGGTGCTGGCGGCCCGTCGGGAGGGGCTGCTGCGAAACGTCAAGGACTTGGTGGAAAGTCGGGGGGCGGAGGCGCTGGTGGTGCCCACCGACATGGCCGATACGGCCCAGGTGGAGGCACTGGCCCAAAAGGCTCTGGATCATTTTGGCCGGGTGGATATCCTGGTGAACAACGCCGGCTATGGCCAGATGGGGCCGGTGGAAGAGGTGGATGTGGCGGCCATGCGGCGCCAGTTTGAGGTGAATGTATTTGGCTTGCACGCCCTCACCCGTGCCCTCTTGCCCCAAATGCGGGAACGGGGCAGTGGCCGCATCCTCAACCTCAGCTCGGTGGCCGGCCAGCTGTCCATGCCTTTCAGCGGCGTTTACAGCGCCACCAAGTTTGCTGTCGAAGCCCTCAGCGATGCCCTGCGGGTGGAGGTGGCCCCCTTCGGCATCAAGGTCATCTTGATCGAGCCGGGGCCGGTAGCCACCGAGTTTGGCCGCGTGGCGGAAGAAACCTTTGCTGCCGTTGTCAACCCCAACGGCCCCTACAAGGCGATTTTGGACAAGACCGCCGAGCTGGCCAGCTCGTTCAGCAAAATGGCCTGGCCGGTGGAGAAGGTGGTGGAGCCGATCTTGAGGGCGATGACCGATCCTCACCCTTCCGACCGCTACACCGCTTTCACGGGGGGCAAGGTGGCGTTGGGGCTGATGCGGCTCATGCCCGCTGCTCTGGCTGACTCCATGTGGCGGCGCGTCTATGGGCTGGATGGTCTGGGATCCCCCGGCTCGGCCTAACTGCAGGCTGGTGGCGGGCATCGGATGGGGCAGGGATCCCTCAGGAGCTCATCCTTGCGGGGGTAGGGTTGTGCCTTCCAGGAGGGACAGGTTAAGTTTGTTAAAGGACTTTTAATAACCGAGCGTTCTCTTCCCTATGAACAAGCCTCTATCTCCCCAGCGCTGGCTGATCGCCCTCCTGCTGGGCTTTTGTCTCTGGCAGGGATCCGGCCTGGTACCTGCCCATGCAGCCTTGGCCTCGGCCCTCACCTACGATCGCTTTTTGCGCTACGTCGAGGAGGGGCGGGTTACGGATGTGCGCCTCACGGACAACAATCTGGTAGCTGAAGTTACGGCTGTGGATCCCCAGACCCAGCATTCCACCCGCTACCGAGTGAACCTGCTGCCCAACACCGTACCGCAACTGGTGGATCGCCTCACCGAGCAGGGGATCGAAGTGGCAGTGGTACCCACCCGCAATGGCAGCGCCTTTTGGGCGCTTCTGGGCAACCTGGTGATCCCGCTGTTGCTGTTGGGAGGGTTGTTCTTTTTCCTGCGGCGTGCCGGTGCTGGAGCGGGCGGCCCTGGGCAGGCGATGAACTTCGGCAAATCGCGGGCCCGCTTTCAGATGGAAGCCAAAACCGGCGTTAAGTTCGACGATGTCGCCGGCATCGAAGAGGCCAAAGAAGAATTGCAAGAGGTGGTCACCTTCCTGAAGAAGCCGGAGCGCTTCACAGCGGTGGGGGCCAAGATCCCCAAGGGTGTGTTGTTGGTGGGGCCGCCGGGGACGGGCAAAACCCTTCTGGCCAAGGCCATTGCCGGCGAGGCAGGAGTGCCTTTCTTTAGCCTGTCCGGCTCTGAGTTTGTGGAAATGTTTGTCGGGGTGGGTGCCTCTCGCGTACGGGATCTCTTCAAGAAGGCCAAGGAGAATGCGCCCTGCATCGTCTTCATCGACGAGATTGACGCGGTGGGCCGGCAGCGGGGGGCCGGCATTGGCGGGGGCAACGACGAACGCGAGCAAACCCTGAACCAGTTGCTCACCGAGATGGACGGCTTTGAGGGCAACACCGGCATTATCGTGATTGCCGCCACCAACCGCCCTGATGTGTTGGATGCCGCTCTCTTGCGTCCGGGGCGCTTCGACCGCCAGGTTACGGTGGATCGGCCTAGCTTTAAGGGGCGCTACGAGATCTTGCGGGTGCATGCCCGCAACAAGAAGCTGGCGGAAGAGGTCAGCCTGGAGGCGATTGCCCGCCGTACCCCCGGCTTTGCCGGCGCGGATCTGGCCAACCTGCTCAATGAAGCGGCCATTTTGGCGGCCCGCCGTCAGCGCATGGCCATCACCAACCAAGACATTGAGGACGCCATTGACCGCATCACCATTGGCCTGACCAAGCCGCCGCTTCTGGACGGCAAGAGCAAGCGCCTGATCGCCTACCACGAGTGCGGCCATGCCCTGCTGATGACGCTGCTGCCCCATGCAGATCCCTTGAACAAGGTGACCATCATTCCCCGCTCCGGCGGCGCAGGTGGCTTTGCCCAGCAACTGCCCAACGAGGAGCAGATCGACTCGGGTATGTATAGCCGCGCTTGGCTGCTGGATCGGGTGGTGGTGGGCTTTGGCGGTCGGGCGGCTGAAGAGATCGTCTTCGGCTACTCCGAAGTGACCACCGGAGCCAGCAACGACCTGCAGCAGAACACGAATCTGGTGCGGCAGATGGTGACCCGCTTTGGCATGTCCGAGCTGGGGCCCTTGATGTTGGATCCCCCCAACAACGAGGTATTCTTGGGCGGCGGCTGGATGAACCGCGTCGAGTACTCGGAGGATGTGGCCGCCAAGATCGACCGCCAGGTGCGGCAGATCCTGGAGAGCTGCTACCAGAAGGCCAAGCAGATTTTGCTGGAGCACCGCCCTCTGCTGGATCGATTGGCCGATACCTTGGTGGAACGGGAAACCCTGGATGGCGACGAATTCCGGGCGATTGTCTCGGAGTATGTGCCCATCCCGGAGAAGGTCGGCCTGCCCAGTCCACTTGCGGAAGCGGGACGGAGTCCAAAGTTGGTCTAAGGGATCCCATCTCCATCGCCGGATAGACGACTTGGGAGGGTGGTTGTTGGGGCTGGATCCCGGCAACTGCCCTTTTTTTAGCGGGTTTTCTATTGCGTCGGGTTATCTCATGCTCTCTTCGCTCTCTGCTTTGCCGGTTCACCTCTATCGCTGCCTGAGCTGCGGTCGGGAAGGGCTGACCCAAGCACCAGGGCGGGAGCAGGGATCCGTGGCAGATCGGGTTTATTGTCCCAGTTGTGGCCAAATTTACCCCATCACCGCTTCTGGGGCTGTGGATTTTATCGGCAGCTCATCGGACTTGCATCTCACCCCGGCCCAAGCCATTGCCCATCTGCCTGGGTTCGCCTGGGGCTACGATCGCCTCTGGCGGCCCTGGGCCCTGTCGCTGCTGACGGGAGAGAGCTTTGGGAGCGAGCGGGAGAGTCAACTGCTGGCCGAGTTGGTGGGGGAGGGGGATCCCATCTTGGATTTGGGCACTGCCGGGGGGTACTGGAGCCGCTTGCTCCTGGCCAAGGATCCACAACGGACGGTGATCGGCCTGGACAATGCAGCAGAGGTATTGGCGGAAGCCGCTCAACAAGCGCAGCCCCACTGGCAGCACTACAGCCTGATGCGGGCTCGGGCTGAACAGCTTCCCCTCGCCTCTGGAACTTTTGGGGCGGTGATCAGCGGGGCCACCTTGAACGAATTGCCTTTGGATCCCTGTTTGCGGGAAATTGCCCGTGTGTTGAGACCGGGAGGAGCCTTTGTCTCGATGCACAGCCAGCAGGTCCAGGGATGGGGGCAGATGGTGCAGCAATGGCTGGAAGCCACCGGCCTTCATTTTTTCTCAGAAACCCAGTTGCGCGAGCACCTTCAACAGGTGGGGCTGCAGTTGGAGCGTTATCTCAGCTTGGGTTGGGTGGCCTTTGTGCGGGCGGTGCGCCTCTGATCTTGGCCGGGTTAAGTTGTGCAGTGGCCATCGAGTCGATGTCGGAGCCATTACCCCAATCCAAGTCATGCCGATCCCTGGCTCCCCTCTTCCACCAAGAGAGAGACTAGGAGTGAGGGCGCACTCTATGGGATCCACTCCAGCCCAACGCCAAAGCTAAACTCCCGATCCAAGGTCGAGTTGCGCAGGCTATAGCGAGCAGAAAGACGAAAAGAAGGGCTAATGGCATAGGCAGCGGTGATCTCCGCCAGGGTGGCCTGTCCTTCTTCCGGCTCCTGGGGGGCAACCCAACTGTAGCTACCGGTCAAATCTGCAGCTCCGGGAGCCAAGGCCAAAACGGCAAAAGCCCCATAGCTAACTCCGCTGAGGCTGCGGTTTTTTTGTTCCAAAGCCCGATACCCCAGTTGTGGCGCCAGATTAAAAGGGGATCCCAGGGGGGCCAGAAAGTAACGCATTTCCGACCCGTACTGGCGCACTTCGGGATGTTCGGAAGATTGGCGATAGTCACCGCTGAGGGTGAGGCGATCTCCCAGACGCAAGTCTTGTAGGCTGATTCGCCAGTGAGAAGAGGACTCGAAACCGGCCTGCAAGCGCGTGGGCAAGACAGGGGTGTTGCGGATTTCTTCCAGGAGATGGGGCGGGTTTTGCAGCCAGCGGCGCAACACGGGGCTGCCTTCCAAAAGTTGGCTATCCAAGCCCAAATCCAAAGCGGCTGAGAGCGTGGCTGGCGCCGGATCCTGAATGCTGGCTTGCGTGGAATTGGCCCAAACTGGCCACCCAGGCACCAGTCCAGCCCAGAGGAGCAGCATACCCAGGCGAAGCCCTTTGCCAGACTGTCTCACCACCTGCAACCCCATGCATCGCGTCCCTACTGTAGCTGCTTTCCGAGGGATTCTCCACGCAGACGGGCAAGGCTGGAGGTGCTCCACAGCGCGGCAACAACACCTCAAAGACGGCCCAGCGACAACAGAAAGCCTAGCTGTTCCGGCTGTTGGCAACCACCCGCAAGCGCTCGACCAATTTTTGCAGTTGCCGTTCAAACTGCAGACTTTCCCGCTGTAGCTGACTGACTTTCTCACAGCTATAGAGAACGGTGGTGTGATCTTTTCCCCCAAAGTAATCGCCAATTTTGGGCAAGCTGAGGTTGGTGTAGTGGCGCATCAAAAACATGGCAATTTGCCGTGCTTGGCTGATGTCACGCTTGCGGGAGGATCCCAGTAAACTTTCTCGGTCGATGCCGAATTCTTCACAGACCACATCGGTAATCATGTCGGCGGTGATCTCTTTCGGCTCGCTGGGGGGATTGAGGATGGGCTGAATCGTCTCCACGCTCATCGGCAAGCCGGAAATGGAAACATAGGCGACGGCGCGGATCAGGGCGCCTTCCAGCTCGCGGATGTTGCTGGTGTAGGTGGTGGCAATGTACTCGATCACGTCGGCGGGCAAGTTCATTCCCTCGTACTCGGCTTTCTTCTTGAGAATGGCCATGCGGGTTTCGATATCCGGCGATTGAATTTCCGCAATCAAACCCATGGAGAAACGAGAACAAAGCCGCTCCTGCAGACGCGGGATCAGATGAGGAGAGCGGTCGGCGGCCAGTACGATCTGTTTGCCGGACTCGTGCAGCGTATTAAAGGTGTGAAAAAACTCCTCTTGGGTGTACTCTTTGCCTTCGATAAATTGAACGTCATCCACCAATAAAATATCCACATCCCGATAGTGCTCCCGGAAAGACTGCATGCTGTCTCGCCGGATGGCATCGATTAAATCGTTGGTAAACCGTTCGGTGGACACGTAGAAGACCTTGGCGCGTGAATTGGCCTCCAGTTGGTAGTGGCCAATGGCCTGCATCAGGTGGGTTTTGCCCAGACCCACCCCACCGCAGAGAAACAGGGGGTTGTAGGCGCGCCCAGGCTTGTCGGCCACAGCCAGAGCTGCAGCGTGAGCCATGCGGTTGTTGGGGCCAACCACAAACCGCGAGAAGGAATACTTGGGGTTGAGATCCGGCGCCCGCATGGGCAGGCTGCCGCCGACTTCCAGTCCTAGGGTGGTGGAGGCAGGTAAGCTGCCGGCTCTGCCCGATGTTGGGGAAATCGCCCTTGAAGGGGGTTCTGCCTCGACAGAAGCGTGGGGGGAAACGGAAAACTCCACCTGCAAAGGGATCCCGGCTACCCGCTGCACCACCTCGGTGATGGTGGAAGCGTAGTGCTTTTGCAGCCAGCCCCGTGCCCATTCGCTGGGGGTACAGATGGTGAGGCGGTTGTCCACCAACGATTCAGCCCGCGCCGTTTTGATCCAAGCCTCGAAGGTTGGACGGCTGAGCTGCACCTGCAGATGACACAGGGCTTCATCCCAGAGCTGATCCAGGGAAATATCCACACCACACACTCAGAGCGACACAGCAGAAGCCCAGAGGAAACAGCGGCGGCTTCCTCGACAGGAGCTTCGGGATTCCCAATTTAACTGCTCGGCGCGGGGTGGCCAATCTAGCAATTTTCCATTGAGTCTGCTAAGATTAACCACCTGTGATCAGTTGCCAGCAGGCTGAATGGCAGTCTGGTCAGCTCTGGCAGATGATCTTGGCTTCATTGGTTGGCTTCTCACCATGACTCAGCGTACCCTTCGTGGCACCAATCGCAGACGCATTCGCGTCTCTGGGTTTCGGGCCAGAATGCGAACTGCAACCGGGCGGCAGGTCTTGCGGCGACGGCGGGCCAAGGGGCGTTATCGCCTGGCGGTTTCCTAAGCCCTTTGGTTGGATATTGGATCCTAATCTGGGATTTTTGGAGCGTTGCAGCCCAAAACTCGCTGACTTCTGGGGCAGACTCTCCTCGGTGCCCAATGTTGCCGGCTCCTCATCGATTGCGGGATCGACGAGCTTTTCAGGCGCTCTACCAGGGAGGCCAACGTCGTTCCGGTGCAGGCTTGACCCTGCTGTTTCAGCCGATGCCCGCAGGGTGCGAAGGGATCCCCAGCCAGGTGGGACTGGTGATCGGCAGAAAGGTGAGCAAATCTGCCGTAAAGCGGAATCGGCTGCGCCGCCAGTTGCGAGAAATCTTGCGCCCCCTGTGCCCAAACCTGAAACCCGGCTACCGGCTGCTGTTCATCTCCAAGGCAAACCTGCTGACCTACCGATGGCCGGAGCTGAGGGCAGAGGTGCATCGTCTTTTACAAAAGGCCGATCTGCTCGTCGGCACAGATGTAGACTCAACAGGTGCAGACTCAGATGCCAAGCCGTCCTAAGAAACTTGAGCTGCACAGGTTTTTGCTACCCATGCTAGCCTGTTGCCATCATCTGCCGGTGGTCACGCTAGATATGGGGTGTCATGTACGTCAAGCGGATTGAGCTGACCCGATTTAAGTCGTTTGGCAGCACAACCTCGATACCTCTGTTGCCGGGGTTCACGGTTATTTCTGGCCCCAATGGCTCCGGTAAGTCTAACATCCTGGATGGGATCCTGTTTGCGCTGGGGTTATCGTCCTCGCGGGGGATGCGGGCAGAGAGGCTTTTGGATTTGGTGCATTCCGGCAGCCTCAACGGCAATCGGCAGGTGGAAACCCATGTTTCTGTCACCTTTGAGCTGGGGCCGGGAGAAGATGGTCAGCCCAGGGAATGGAAAGTCAGTCGCCGGCTGCGGGTCAAGCCCGGAAAGGCTGAGGATCCCACTCGCGATAGCGGGACGGATTCTCTCCCCTACACCAGCACTTTCTACATCAACGATGTGCCCTGTACCCTGAGCGAGCTGCACGAACAACTGGAGGCGATGCACATCTACCCCAACGGCTACAACGTCGTTTTACAGGGGGATGTCACCAGCATCATTTCCATGCACCCCAAGGAACGGCGGCAGATCATCGACGAATTGGCGGGGGTGGCCACCTTCGACCGCAAGATCGCCCAGGCCAACAGCAAGCTGGAGGCGGTACGGGAACAAATTGAGCGCTTTCGGCTCATCGAACAAGAATGGCAAGCTCAAGGAGAGCGGCTGCTCAGAGAGAGCGAAAAGGCCCAACACTATCAGCAACTGCGGCTGCAGTTGCAAACGCTGGAGCAGCAGCAACAGGTGTTGCTTTGGCGGCATTTGCAGGCCCAAGTGGAAGAAACCCAGGCGGCCATTCAGCAGCTTCTGGAGGCTCAGGAGCAGGCCACCGCTCAGGTGCAGACCTTGAGCGAGCATTTGCAGCAAGCCGAAGCCGCCCTGACCGAGTTGCAAAGCCGCATCCACGCCCTTGGAGAGGAGGAATACCTGCACCTGCAAGCCCAGATTGCCGCCGCCGAAGCACAGCGGCAACAGGTCAGCCAACAGATCGCAGCCTGGCAGCAGGAGATCGAGCAAGCGCAGCGCCTACATCAGGAGCGGCAAACCCAACAGCAGCATCTGCAGGCGGAGCTGGAACACCTGCACAGCCAACAGGAGCAACTGGCCCAAGCCCAGGGATCCCTGCAGGCCCAGGTTCAGAAAGCCCAAATTAGCTTGGAACAGAGCCGCGAACAGCTGCGCGCCCTAGCCCAATCCGCTGATGCCTGGGTGAAACAGCAGCGCTACCTCACCCGCCACATTGAGGAACTTCGCGCCGAACAGGAGCCTCTCCAACAGGAGCAAATTCGCCTGCAAGAGCGACAACGGCAACTGGAACGGCAAAGCCAAGAGATCCAGGCGGAGATTGCCCAGATCGAGGCGTGGCTGGGATCCCACCTGGCCCTCACCGCCGAGCTGGAACACACTTGCCGACAGTCGGAAGCTCAGGTTCAAACTTTGGCCCAAGAGCTGGCGCAACTGCAGGCCGGCCTGGAGCTGGATCGCGCCACCCACGAGCGCCTCACCGTCGAGCTGCACGCCAAGCAGCGGCAACTGGACAAATGGGAAACCCGCCGCCAAGTGTTGCAAGAATCCCAGGGATCCCGGGCGACCCAAGCCATCCTGAGTGCCCGTCTGCCGGGGGTTTTGGGGTTGGTGGCCCAGTTGGGGCAGGTGGATCCCCAGTATCAACTGGCCCTGGAGGTTGCAGCAGGCAACCGGCTGCACTTTGTGGTGGTGGAGGATGACACCGTGGCCGTGAGCGCTGTCAACTTTTTGAAACGGGAAAAAGCCGGACGCGCCACCTTTTTGCCCTTGAATAAGCTCCAGCCCACCCGCCCCCCCAGCCCCCTGAAATTGGACGGCCTGATCGACTACGCCATTCGTTTGGTGCGTTTTGAAGAGCGCTACCGGGATGTTTTCGGCTTTGTGTTCGGCTCCACCCTGGTTTTCCAAAGCCTAGAGCTGGCCCAGCCCCACATCGGCAAGCACCGCATGGTTACTCTGGAAGGGGAGCTGTTGGAAACTTCGGGCGCCATGACCGGCGGCAGCGCCCCCCAGCGAGCTGGGATCCACTTTTCTGCCGGCGAACCTTCCGAGGAGGCCGCCTTGCGCTCCCGCTTGGCCGAGCTGGAGGAACTGCTGGCCGCCCTCACCCTGCGCCTACAAGCAGCCCAAGCCCGCGAAAAACAACTTGCCCAAGCCCTGCTCCTGGCTCGCCAAGACGCCCTGCAAGCCCAGCAATATCTGGAGCGGCACCAAGCCGACTGCCAAAAGCAACAGGCCCGCCTGCAACACCTGCAGGGATCCCTGGCGCAAAGGCAAAGCGAAAGCCACCAGATCCAGCAGCGGCTCCAGCAGATTCAACTGCGTTGGGATCCCTTGCAACAGCGCCTGGCCGATCTCACCCTCAAGCTCAGCCAACTGGAGGGATCCCCGGTGAACCAACATTGGCAGCAACTGCAGCAGACGGTGCAGCAGCAGGAAAGTCGCTTGGCAGAGCTGCAGCAGCAACTGGCCCAACTGGAGCGGCAACAGCAGGAGAACTCCGGCCAACAACACCTGAAACAGGCCCAAATCCAGCACCACCAGGAGCGCCTGCAAGAGAGCGAACAGCGCCAAGCCCATCTGCAGGAGCAGATCGTCCAAGCCCAAGCCACCCTTGGTCACATCCAGCAGCACCTTGCCGAGCAACGGCAACAGATAAGCCAGATCGAGGCCCGCCTCGCCCACCTGCGCCAAGAGCGGGATCGGCAAGAATTCCAATTGCGGGCTCAACAACAGCAAATCCAACGCCTGGAGTGGGAACGCTACAACGCCCTCACCCAACAACAGGAAAAAGAGGCTCTGCTGGCCCAACTGCAAACCCAACTGCAAGCGGTGGTTCAAGAGCTGCCGGATCCGCTGCCCGACTTGCCCGCCACCCTGACCTTAGACGAGCTGCAGCGGCAAAAACGCAAAATCGAAGAGCAATTGCGATCCCTGGAGCCGGTAAACATGCTGGCCATTGCCGAATACGAACAGACCCAAGCTCGCCTGCGGGATCTCAGCGCCAAACTGGAAACCCTGCACCAAGAGCGCACCGAGTTGTTGCTGCGCATCGAGAACTTTTCCACCCTGCGTCGGCAAGCCTTCTTGGATGCCTTTCATGCCGTCAACGGCCATTTTCAGACCATCTTTGCCCAACTTTCCGATGGGGATGGCCATTTGGAATTGGAAAACCCAGAGGATCCCTTTGCGGGCGGTCTAACCTTGGTGGCCCACCCCAAAGGTAAGCCGGTGCGCCGTCTCAGCGCCATGTCGGGAGGAGAAAAATCCTTGACAGCCCTCAGCTTTATTTTTGCTCTGCAGCGATTCCGCCCTTCCAGCTTTTACGCCTTTGATGAAGTAGATATGTTTTTGGACGGGGCCAATGTGGAAAAATTGGCCAATATGATCTGGCAGCAATCTCGTCAGGCGCAGTTTTTGGTGGTCAGTTTACGCCGCCCCATGATCGAAAAAGCTGAGCACACCATTGGTGTAACCCAGGCCCGCGGTGCATACACTCAGGTGATCGGCCTGACCAAACCCGCCCCTCACCCCAGTTAAGATGTGGCTTGGTTAAGAGCAGAGGGCAAATCCTGAGGTCCCATTAGACTCATTCTAAGAATGGTTTAGGAGTGTCCAAACGCCTGCCATGGTTGCTCTGACTCTGAATCTATCCCCCCTGACAACCCTGAGCCGAGCAGATTTTATTCGGCTTTGTGCCGCCAATCCTGACCTGAAGCTGGAGCGCACTGCCCAAGGAGAATTGGTTATCATGTCTCCAACCGGCGGGGAAACCGGCCACTGGAATGCCGAAATCACCACAGACTTAACTCTTTGGAACCGGCAATCGGGCAGAGGGAAAAGTTTCGATTCTTCCACCGGATTTTCCTTGCCTTCAGGCAGCGACCGCTCCCCTGATTTGGCCTGGATCCCGATTGAAAAGTGGGAAGCTTTGGATCCCTCAGTCCGTCAAGGATTTTTGCCCTTGTGCCCCGATTTTGTGGTGGAGATCCTCTCGCCCACCGATTCTTGGATCCAAACTCAGGCCAAGATGCAAGAATACATGGACAACGGCTGCCGGCTGGGGTGGCTGCTGGATCCCAAGGCCAAGCGGGTGATGATCTACCGACAAGGGCAAGCGCCGGAATTGGTCGAAGATCCGGAAACCCTATCAGGAGAGGACGTGCTGCCGGGCTTCACCTTGCCCATTCGCAAGATCTGGTCGGCTTGATATGAGTAGCTTTCACGGATTTACGATCCCTGATACAGCTTTTTTCCACACCCTTAACCCAGCCAACTCTGATGGATCTCTTGCATGACAGGGATCCCACGCAATTGCAGAACTCTCCCAACCTTGGAAACAGCTGCAGTAAAAATGTTGAGCGATAGGCCAAAAACAGGCGGAGTCACACTACCATGGCTGCTCTGACTCTGAATCTATCTCCCCTGATAACCCTCAGCCGAGCAGATTTTATCCGGCTTTGTGCCGCCAATCCTGAGCTGAAGCTGGAGCGTACTGCCCAAGGAGAATTGGTCATCATGTCTCCAACCGGTGGGGAAACGGGCAATCTTAACTTTGAAATTGCCGGGGAAGTTTATGTTTGGAACCGGCAATCGGGCCGAGGGAAAAGCTTTGATTCTTCCACCGGATTTTCCTTGCCTTCAGGCAGCGACCGCTCCCCTGATTTGGCCTGGATCCCGATTGAAAAGTGGGAAGCTTTGGATCCCTCAGTCCGTCAAGGATTTTTGCCCCTGTGCCCCGATTTTGTGGTGGAGATCCTCTCGCCCACCGACTCTTGGATTCAAACTCAGGCCAAGATGCAAGAATACATGGACAACGGCTGCCGGCTGGGGTGGCTGCTGGATCCCAAGGCCAAGCGGGTGATGATCTACCGACAAGGGCAAGCGCCGCAATTGGTCGAAGATCCGGAAACCTTATCGGGAGAGGACGTGCTGCCGGGCTTCACCTTGCCCATCCGCAAGATCTGGTCCACCTGACATTCTACGGTCGTTTTATAGTCATTTTAGACAGGAATGAAACATTTCTGTTGTATTGTGTATTGGTTCCTAACTCCCCTCTCCCAAAGGAAGAGGGGCTGGGAGTGGTCGCAGAAGCTGCACGGAATGCTTGAGGAGTGTCTCAATCTAGTTTGGAATGACTATAGTCCTCAGATTGGGGTCTTTCGCGCAATTCTGGCGAGACTGGGATCTTGGCCAGGCTGGATAAGGCCCACCGCTGCCTTTTGCACCTGCTGGACTTCTTGCAAAAGCTGCAAGTAAAAAGTCCGTCGTTCCCAATCCAGATCTCGGAGCCCACAGCCCGGCTCTCGATGGTGCAGGCAATCGCGAAACTGACAGGCGCCCAAGCGATCCCTTACTTCGGGGAAGCACCGTATCAACTGCAAAGGATGCACCGGCGGGATTCCTTCGCCAGCATTGAATCCCGGCGAATCGGCGATCCAACCGCCTTCCGGCAAAGGAAACAGCTCCACATGGCGGGTGGTGTGCCGACCATGGCCCAAACGTCTGGAGACGGCCTGAGTGGCCAGCCGAACTTCCGGCAGCAGCCGATTGAGCAAGCTGGATTTGCCCACCCCAGAAGGGCCTGTCACCACCGAGATCTGATCTCGACAGCACTGTTGCAACTGGGGGATCCCAGCTTGGGTGTGGGCACTGACCAACAGAGGCTCATATCCCCACCTCTGCAGACGCTCCACCCAAGTTGTCGCCACTTCTGGATCCACGCAGTCGCATTTGTTCAACACCACCTGAACCCGCAGTTGGCTGGCCTCGGCTTGCACCAGCAGACGACTGAGGGCGTTGGGCTCAGGGTCGGGCTCGGCCAGGGCCACCACCACCAGAACTTGGGTCGCGTTGGCAATAGCAGGTCGAGGCAGTTGAGTGCGCCGCGGCAGGATCGCCTCGATCACCCCCCGCTCCGGCCAGAGGTCGGCGGCAGCAGGCGGCAAGTGCACCTCCACCCAGTCCCCCACCATCACCTGCTGGCCCGTTTTTTTCAGCTTGGCCCGACAGGTACAGAGAATCTCTGCCGGGGTGGGCTTTTGAGCCGGAAACTGAGCCGGGATCTCGGGAAAAAGGGCGGCCAAACTCGGATCGATCCGCACGCGATAAAAGTTGGCCTGCGCTGCGCGCACCCAGCCGGTACAATCTTTTCCTTCCGGTTTCACCGGGTTCATGGCGACGCAGGTGTGCCGCGACGCACCCAGAGAATGTAATGGCCTTCGGGGGAAGCTGCCTGTCCCTCAATCCGATGCCCGGCCATGGCTAGACTGTTGGGCACCTGCTCCAGAGGTTCTCCCGCATCCAGCCATAGCTCCAGCAGTTCTCCAGGAGCCATGCGCTCCAGGCGCAGCTTCGCCCGCACGTAGTTAAGTGGGCAAGGGATCCCGCGCTGGTCAAGGATAAACTTGACCTCTTCCGACGAAACAGCCTCTGCAGTCATTCTTCCTCACGCTCCCGGTTGCCAGGCATCTGGGCCAGCCCCCGCAACAACCCGCCCAAGAAACCATCCCGCTTGTTGATGCGTTCTCCGTGCAGCTCAGCCAGGCGCATGAGCAATTCCCGCTCTTCTGAGCTGATGCGGGTGGGGATCTCCACCACCAAGGTGATTTGGTGGTCGCCCCGAGACATCGGGTTGCCAATGCGAGGTACCCCCTTGCCCTCCAGGGTCAGCACTGTACCCGGCTGGGATCCGGCTGGGATGGTCAGCTCCACCTCCTCCTCCAGGCCGGCTTTCGAGTCCACGGTGGGCACAGAGACCTTGGCCCCCAAGATGGCCTGCAAATAGCTCACCCGCACCTCCGAGAGAATGGTCAGGCCATCTCGCTGGAAGTCGGGATCCGGTTCCACAAACAGGTAGACGTAGAGATCCCCAGGGGGGCCACCGCGCCGACCGGCATCGCCTTCTCCGGAAACCCGCAAACGGGTGCCACTGTCTACACCGGCTGGGATGTTGATGCGCAGTTTCTTCGTGGTTTGGGCCAAGCCCTCGCCGTTGCAGTTGTAGCAGGGCTCCTCCAACACCTGACCGCTGCCACCACAGGTGGGACAAACCGAGACCTGAGTGAAGTTGCCGAACGGCGTGCGGGTTGCCCGTCGCACCTGACCGCTGCCTCCGCAGGTGGGGCAAGTTTTCACCTCCGTACCGGGCTTGGCCCCGCTGCCCCCACAGACATTGCAGACCTCCAGGTGGCTGATGCGAATTTGCTTTTCGCCGCCGAAGATGGCTTCCAGAAACTCCAGTTTTAGGTCAAAGCGCAGATCATCGCCCCGTACCGGCCCCTGGCGACTGCGGGCATAGCTGGCTCCTGCCCCTGCAAAGTTGGTGAAAAAGCTCTCGAAAATGTCGGCAAAGCCACCCATCCCCGCAAAATCCTGGAATCCACTTGCTGCCGCAGCAGCTCCACTCAAACCCGCTTCTCCAAAGCGATCGTAGCGAGCTTTTAGCTCATTATCAGAGAGCACCTCATAGGCACGGTTGATCTCTTTGAAGCGCTCCTCGGCGCCTGGCTCCTTGTTGACATCCGGGTGGTACTTACGAGCCAACCGTCGATAGGCGCGCTTGATCTCCTCTTTGGAGCTATCGCGGCTAACCCCCAAGATTTCATAGTAGTCGCGAGCCATAGAAGCGCTTCAGAAGAGGTTAAAGATCAAAACATCAGACACACTTGAGATGCAACTTGTCAGGCAGCACAACCGAAGCAGACCTACAAGGCACCGGAGCTGGGGGAGAGCAAGCAGTTGCCTAGAATCCTCAGCGAGCTCCATAGATCTCGCTACCCATCTCCAGCAGGACAGCCCGCAGTTCTTCCATTGCGTTCCGTAAAGTTGCTAAGTCTACGTTATCATTTGCCAGCAATGCCCTCAATGTGCCCGCCACTTGAGCCCCCCGCTGGATTCGAGCTTCGCTGAGGCGATTGCCATGCTCCTGCAGGGTTTTGTCGTAGTTGTAGAGCAGGCTGTCCGACTGGTTGCGGGCTTCCACCAACTGCCGCCGGCGCTGATCTTCTTCGGCATAGGCCTCCGCTTCCCGACGCATTCGCTCGATCTCGCTGCTGCTCAGGCCACCGTTATTGGTGATCTTGACGCTCTGCTCGATCCCCGTCCCCTTTTCCCGAGCCGAGACTTTCAAGATCCCGTTGGCATCGATGTCAAAAGAAACCTCGATCTGGGGCACCCCA
Organism: Thermostichus sp. MS-CIW-37; assembly: GCF_054060065.1. Lineage (NCBI taxonomy): Bacteria > Bacillati > Cyanobacteriota > Cyanophyceae > Thermostichales > Thermostichaceae > Thermostichus > Thermostichus sp. MS-CIW-37. The sequence goes on from NZ_JBSSCV010000001.1 coordinate 35,993, forward strand.
CGGGGAGCCGGCGGGATCCCGGTCAGTTGAAAGCGGCCCAAGGTCTTGTTGTCTTTGGCCATGGCCCGCTCTCCCTGCAGGACGTGAATCTCCACCACACTCTGGCCATCGGTGGCAGTGGAGAAAATCTGGGTTTTACTGGTGGGAATGGTGGTGTTGCGCTCGATGATGCGGGTGAAGACTCCCCCCAGCGTTTCCACCCCAATCGAGAGAGGGATCACGTCCAGCAGCAGTAGATCTTTCACTTCTCCACCCACCACGCCTGCCTGGATGGCAGCGCCAAGGGCCACCGCCTCGTCGGGATTGACGGAGCGATCTGGGTTTTTTTTGAAGATTTGCCGAATTTTCTCCTGGACAGCGGGAATACGAGTAGAGCCGCCCACCAGCAGCACGCGGTCGATGTCTGCAGGGGAGAGGCCAGCATCCCGCAGCGCCTGTCCTGTAGGCTCCACGGTGGCCTCCACCAGATCCCGCACCAACTCCTCAAACTTGCCGCGGGTCAGCTCCACTTCCAGGTGCTTGGGCCCCGAATCGTCGGCGGTGATAAAAGGCAGGTTAATGAGTGTAACCTGGGTGCTGGACAGCTCAATTTTGGCCTTCTCAGCAGCCTCCCGCATCCGCTGCAGGGCCATGCGATCCCGCGAGAGGTCGATCCCTTCCGTCTCCAAAAACTGACGGATGAGCCAATCGACAATTCTTTGGTCGAAATCATCCCCCCCCAGGTGGTTGTTGCCGGCAGTCGCTTGCACCTCAAACACGCCGCTGCCCAGTTGCAGCACCGAGACATCGAAGGTGCCGCCACCCAAATCGAAAACCAGAATGCGTAGGTCTTGATCTTGTTTGTCTAGGCCATAGGCCAGGGCGGCTGCTGTCGGCTCGTTGATGATGCGCAGCACCTCCAGCCCGGCAATGGTGCCCGCATCTTTGGTGGCTTGCCGCTGGGCATCGGTAAAATAGGCGGGAACGGTGATCACGGCTTGGGTCACCGGCTCCCCCAGATAGGCCTCCGCATCGGCCTTCAGCTTTTGCAGGATCATGGCGGAGATCTCCTGCGGAGTGTAGGCGCGATCTTGCACCGCCACTTCCACCATGTTGTCTCGACCGGGGATGACTTTGTAGGGAACCCGCCTCCGCTCATCTTCGGTCTCGGCAAAGGTGCGGCCAATGAAGCGTTTGATGCTGAAGATGGTGTTTTCGGCATTGGTAACCGCCTGGCGCTTGGCCAGTTGGCCCACCAAGCGGGTGTTGTTCTTGGCGAAGCCGACAATGCTGGGGGTGGTGCGCCCTCCCTCGGCGTTGGTGATCACAACGGGCTGACCACCTTCCAAAACCGCCACGCAACTGTTGGTGGTTCCCAGGTCAATCCCGATGACTTTACCCATAGCCCCCTCTCCCCGTGCGCCAAGTCTCAACCCAAGAACGCAATTCCACGGATCTTAAAAGCATTCTGCCCAGAATCCCGCAGAAACCTTCAGACGTTGCTTTCGTCTCCGTAGCTTTACTGTAGCGTTTCTGAGACTGCTCTGGCTCTGTTTGTCAAGGTTCAAGTGAGCAAGTTTGGCTAGGAAGGTTGGGGGTTTTGGGGAGAGGCAGGAGTGCTCTCCGGGCCGGGTTCGCTGGTGGCTTGGGCTGGGGGGGATGGTTCAGAGCTGGGGCTGCCCGCCGAGACGGCCACCATGGCATGACGGATCACCAAGTCCCCCAGCTTGTAACCTGGCTGATATTCGATGGCTACCACATCCTCGGGATAGTCTGGGCTGGGCTGACGGGCTATGGCTTCGTGCAGGTTGGGGTCGAAGGGCTGGCCCACCGATTTCATGCGGGAGACGCCCATCTTCTTCAGGCATTCCACCAGCAGGCGGTAGACGCTCTGGTAGCTGTTGTGCAACTCCCGCTCGCGGTCGGTTTCCAGCTTCAGCTGCTGCTGAGCCCGCTCAAAGCTGTCCACAACAGGCAAGATCTCCAGCACAAATTTCTGCCGTTCTTTTTGGCTGAACTCTTCTTTTTCCCGCTGGGTACGCCGCCGGTAGTTTTCAAAATCGGCGTAGAGGCGCAGGTAGGCGTCTTCTTTCTCTTTGAGTTGCTGGCGGACAACTTCCAACTCGTGCTGGAGCTGCTTGAGAGCTTCACCGGGATCTGGAGAAGGCTCAGCTGCGGTTTCTCCGGAGGAGGTACCGGCTTCTGCTTCGCTATCTTCCAAAATCAGCTTCTCCAGCTCTGCCTCTACGTCGATCTCTTCTTCCTGTAGTTCAGGATAGGTATCTTCTGGGGCCATCGGTTGCTTCTCTTCGGCAGTCATGGGCGATGTCGGCAAGTGTTAGCAATGAGCAGTGACTCGGATATGCCCAGCTTGGCAGTTTCAAAACCGCCGCTGCACTCAGCCAAACCAGGCTCTGTGTTGATCGTATTCTACCGGGTTCTCTTTCAGCCAGTTGAAGTCAATATCTTTTCTTTCCTAGCCGACCAGCAGATGTTCCCGTGGCCGGCCCAGGCAATCGGGGAAGTAGATCTTGGCCAAGTCGGGGATTAGGCGCCAGTTGGGGCTGTAGATGGGTTGAATGGGGGAGTGGGTGTGAATATAGTAGACCAGAAAGTCGCGGATGCTATCGGCTGAGATCCACAGGGTTTGGGCTTCTTGGAACATGCTGTAACCGCCGCCGCCGCCGGCTCGGTAGTGGTTAATGGCCAGGCGAAAGGTCTGTGCTGGTTCCACCGGCTGTCCGCGGAATTGTAAGGTCACCAGGCGCTTTCCTACGGGGCGGGTGAGATCGAAGCAGTAGTCGATGCCGTGGTAGAGGTCGAAGGTGTAGCCGCGGGCTTCGGGGGCCACGACGGCAGCAGGATCGGCGGGAAGGTGATTGGGATCCAACTGGCGAAAATAGCCGGCGGTCTGTTCTAGGGCGCGCCGCAGAATATCTCCGGTGATCTCCAAAACGCAGAGGGTGTTGTCGTAGACGGTGAGGCTGTAGGCATCTTGCAGGGAGATGGGGCCTGCTGACAGGCCGGCGCTGCTGCAGATGTTGACCAGGGAGAGCTCTGCGGGGAATCCTGCCTCCCGCACTGCTTGCAATTGGGCCTGGTGGAGCAGCTCTGCCAGAGGGTTGGCCCCCAGACGGGCTGCCAGACCGCCGCTATAGGCAGAACGGGCTTGGCCAATGGGCTGACGGATGTAGCGCAGGGTGGCTTGATGATAGGGCTCTGTCAAGGCCAAGAGTTCGGGATCGGGAGGGATCCCTTCGGCGGAGAGGAGCTGTGCGCTTTTGCTGATGATTTGCCAGCGGCTGCCCTGGCGCTCCAGCTCCAGGGATACCTGGGAGAGGTGGCTGCCCCAATAGCCGGGCTGCACCACTAGAGCTGGGGATCCCCCCAGACCGGCGATGGTCTGGTGGGTATGGCCGGAGAGGATGACGTCAATGCCGTCCAGCTCGGCCAGGGCCAACAGTTCGTTTTCCCCTGCCAGGCTTTTGTTGCTGCACCAGCCGGAGCGATCTGGGTTGTGCCAATGCTCAGGGGTGCGCAGGGGGGGCAATTGGTTGGGGCCGCTGTGCAGGATCAAGATCAAAACATCCACCTGAGGTCGCAGCAGCGATAGGTAGTGTCGGGCGGTCTCCAACAAGGGGGCAAAGCGCAGCCCCGCAATGTAGTCGGGTCGCTCCCAGGTGTCGATGCGGGGGGTGGTCAGCCCTAGCAAGCCAACGCGAACCCCGGCCAATTCCCGGATCAGGTAGGGCTGGAAGAGGGGATCCCCATTCTGGCGGAGGATGTTGGCACAGAGCACCGGACAGCGGAGATCGCCGACAAAATCCCGGAGAACCTGCAGCCCAAAGTTAAAGTCGTGGTTGCCAGGGGTAAAGGCGTCGTAGCCTAGGGCGTTGAGAGCATGAGCCAAGGGGTGAGGGGAGACGGGCTCCACCTGCGCATAGTAGGTGCCCAAGGGGGATCCCTGAATGGTATCGCCGCTGTCGATGAGTAAGACGGGATCCTCACTGGCTGCTCGCACGCGCTTGATGAGGGTGGCCAGCTTGGCTAAACCGTGCTCCGCAGGGATCCCGGTGAAGTAGTTCCAGGGATGTAGATTGGCATGGAGATCCGAAGTGTGGAGAATTGTTAATCGCATTCTCATATCATAGCCAAAGTCAAAGCCCAACCCAAACTCGTCAGCCCAGCAAGAACAGCACCTGCACACAGCCCACCAAAAAGCCGAGGAGGCCGCCTAAGTTGACGATGGCCTGGAGTTCTTGGCGCACAATCTGCTGGATGGCCTGCTCCAGGTCGGCAGGGGAGGTGGCGTTGACTTTATCGGCAATGACCTGATCCAGGTTCAACACCGGGATCACCTGCATCATCAGGGATTCGAGATCTCGTTCTAGGTAGCGCTCCAAGACCAGAGCCAGGTCGGCGCTGATCTGGTCGATGGAGGTGATCAACGCCTTGGAGTTGCGCAGGCGTCCCAACACCAGGCTGGCCACTTTTTCCCAATCGATGGTCTCCCCCAGCCCTTTGATAACCTCTGGCCCTTGGCTGCGCAGGTAATCTTGGATCCCGTCGCGGAGGGCACGGCGCAACTGACGCACGGCGGAAACCGGCAGGTTTTGCAGAGAGAGGTTCTGCAGGATCTCGGTCAGGCGGCGGGGGGCGTTGATGTCTTTGAGCAGATCTTCCAAGATGGCCTCTGCCCCTTCCGGCTCTTCCAGACAATAGGTGCGCAGGCGCAGCAGGGCATTTTTCAGGCCGAACAGGTTGGCCACCACCCAGTAGGAGCCGGTGGCCCGTTCACGAAACTCCTCATCCAGGGATTCGATGTTGCGATCGGTGAGAAAGTCCACCAAGTTCTGCCGCAACACCTTTGGGGGCAGCGCCTGCTTCAAGATCCACTCTGAGAGCTGCTTGGCCTGCTCGGCACTGAGACGCAGCTCCAGCAACACCTGGTCGAACAGTTGGTTAATCGGCCCTTCCAAAAAGGTTTCTTGACGGGCCAGCACCTTCACCAGGCGGGGCAACGACTCGTTAAACAGATCGGCCAAAATGCGCGCCAACACCTGAGCAGTTTGCTGCTGTTGCTCAGGGTTTTGCAGCCGATCCAGAGCTACCCCCAGCAGCCAGCGGATCCCAGCTTGCATGCGCTCGGTTTGCAGCAGCTTGCGGGCCAGATTGTGCAGTTCCTCCGGCGTGAGCAGGGATCCCATGATGGTCTTGGCGATCTGCTTGGCCAGACGGGGTTGGTTCTGCGGGATCAAACCGGGGGTGAAGGGGATGCGCCAGCCGAAAACCCGATAGGGGCGGTAGGGCCGGAACAGCATTTTGATGGCAATGTCGTTGGTGAAATAGCCGATCACCAGCCCGGCCAGCGGGGGCACAACGTAGATCCAGAAGGCCATGGAAGCAATGGAGGGGGCTCTCTTCTACTCTACCGAGCTGCCCCGAGTCACTTCAGCCAGCCACAGGGCAAAAGAGGGTTGGCCAGTTCATTGGATGATCAGGCTATCGGTCAGCTCCAGCTCCACCAGCGTATTGGGCTGTAGCGTCACCACTCGGTCAATATTGGTACTGCCTGCCGCAGCGCCGGCCAAGCTGCCGGCCAAGATCGGCAAAAAGCCCCATCCCCCTGTGAGAATTCCCAAGGCCAACCCACCTGCTGCCCCATAGCCTGCCCCGCGGGCTACAGTTGTGCCGACATCGGCGTTGCGATCCAACCCGACTGGTAGCGGCGCAGATTGGCCTCTCACCAAGTAGGTGGAAGAGCCGATGGTGAGGCGGTTGGCCACAAAGCGGCTGCCGACGACCCGCTCTTGGGGATCGGCGCTCTCCGCCTCCCGGCCAGACAACTTCAGTTCTCGGTAAACCGGCTCAAAAGTGCCCCACACCACACTCCCTGCCGGGATCACCACCTGGCCAAAGCGATCCACCACCGGCTCGGAGACTTCCAGGTGGCCGTTAATGGCCTGGTAGGGCTGGAAAGTGATGGGGCGGTAGACCGTGAGGAGAATACGGGTGCCGGCAGGCAGCTCGCCCCGCGTGGCTCCGGAGAGATCCCCACCTGGACTGAGGTCGGGCCGACGTTGATAGGAATAGGCTTCGCCTTGGGGGGGGTGTCCACCTGGGGCCACTGGAACGGGCACCACCGGGATCGGATCCAAAACCGGAGCCGTGGGATCCAGCGGCATTTGCGGCACCTGAGGTACCGGTGGCAGGGCCGTGGCAGAGCCGGGGGAGGGCGGAGGGCTCAGCAAGGGCAGGGTAGGGACGGGATCCCCCCTGGGGGGCACCGGCTGAGGGGTGAACTCGAACTGCTGAGCAGCAACCGGGGCAACAGCAGCGGCCATCAACATCCCACCCAACACCCCCCAAAAGGAACTCCTCTGCAACAAATGCAGGAACGGCTGCAAGGTTGAGCTCATGGATCCCATCCGGTCGCAACTGGCAGTAGCTTAACATCCTGCCCCGCTTGTGCCCACTAGATTTAGTAGGTATTAAGGGATCGGAAGCTCTTAAAACACTATTGAGCCTGTTCGGGATCTGGATCGAGTTTTCCCTAGGGGCTGGGGGAAGGAGAAGGAGTCGGTCCGCCGGGATCCCCTGGCTGGGGGGCTGGGGATTCTGGCTTAGGAGACTCTGTAGCCTCACTCTCCTGAGCCTCGGGGCTGGACTCCGGCTTGGGTTCTGCAGGAGACCGTCCTTCTGGAGAAGGAGAAGGTGAAGGCTCTCCGCCAGGCTGTGGAGTGGGAGTGGGTGTAGCTTCCGGCGTGGGGGTCGGTGTGGGTGGCGTGGGGGTGAGTGTTGGGGCGGGCGTAGGTGTCGGGGTTGGTGTTGAAGTCAGCGTGGGAGTGGGTGTTGCTGTCGGTGTTGGGGTTGGGGTTGGTGCGGGTGTTGGAGTTGGTGTGGGAGTTGGCGTGGGTGTTGGGGTCGGTGTGGCAGTGGGCTGAGCGGCCTGCACCTGGAAAGACCACTGCTGGATGGCAGTGTTGCCGCTGGTATCGGCAATTTGGACGGCGATCAAGGTCGGTCGATCGGTGGGCAGCGGCTCGGCTGGGGTGTAGGTAAAGCCGGTACGGGTGAGCTGGGCTTGGGCGGTGACATCCACATTGTTCACCAGCAAGGTAAAGCTATTCAGGTCAATTCCTTGGTCATCTTGGAAACGGGCTGAGATGGAGGGGCGAGAGTTGTCGGTTAGGGATCCATTGGGAGGGGCCAGTTCGCTGATGGTGGGGAAGGTGGTGTCGGTAACCCGCCCGATGGTAATGGTTTTGTCCGGCAACTGCACCAGGGTCACCAGTCCATCGCGCTCCAGGCGGGCAAAAACAGGCGCTTCTGAGGCCCGGTCTTGGCTGCGGAAGGTGTAGCTGCCCTCGTATTGCCCTGGGCGGGTTTCCTGCAGTGGCAGGTTGTAGGCAATGCCGGGGATGGAAAACGATCCCTGCGCCCCTGGGGATCCCAGCAAAAACACGGTAATCGTATCTCCTGGGTTTACGGATCCCAGCTCTTCGCGGGCAAAGAAGGTTCTCACCTCTGGAGCGGCGGGCAGCGTTTCTACCAGAGGCTCAATGGGAATGTCCGGCGTGGTCAGGGGTTCGGGCGTAGGAGTGACCTGGGCAAGGAGCTCGGTGCGGATCCCAGGGCCGGGAATGGCAGCCCCCACCGGCGGATCCAAATTGGGCACCCGGCCCACCTTGGCCAGCGCTTGGTAGGTAAGAGCAGCCACTTCCCCCCGCGTGGCCACCGCCTGGGCATTCAATTGGGTGGGGTTGGGGTAGAGCACCAACAGCCCTTCCTGAACTGCTGTCGCGATGGGGGCGCGGGCAAAGTTGGGAACCAAATTGGCATCGCCGAACGCGGATAGGATCGCGTCAATTTGGCCGGCATCTTCGATGAGCCTGCCGTTGGTGGCTGCACGGGTTAGGACGGTGATGGCCTGCGCACGGGTGAGCACATCGTTGGGGCGAAAGGTGCCGTCCGGAAAGCCGGAAACAAACCCTGCCGCTGCCGCCGCGCCGATGGAGGGAGCCGCCCAACTGGGAATGGGATCGGCAAAGGAGCGCACAGGAACGTTGGTATCTAGGCCAAAAGCTTTGGTGACAATGACGGCAAATTGGGCACGGGTGATGGACTCGTTGGGACGAAAGGTGCCATCCGGGAAGCCACCGATGATCTGTCGTTCATTCAACCCGGCAATGTACTGGGCACCCCAATAGGTGCTGATATCGGACAGTTGGGCCCAAGCGGGATCCCCAAGCCAGGCCAAGCTGCTGCAACTGATCACCAAAGCCGCAGTCTTCCAACCCTGCCAAAGGGAAAGCTTACGCATCGTTCACACCTCAGGTTCTTGGTACAGGATTCAGGTCTCGGATCCCCACTCTTGGCTGGGAGAGGCCATAGAAACTGGCCGGACAGAAGTGTAGGAGAGGATGATCCAAACCGCACACCCAGACGAGGAAACCTTCTGAAAAGTTCTGTCTGGCCACCGGTTTCGCCAACCTTTCAGGGGGCAGGATTGGGGTAGCGCTGGTGCACCGCCTCGATCTCCGCCAGGAGCTGCGGGGACAGCTCCACATCCAGGCAACTGAGGTTCTCTTTGAGTTGGGTCAGGCTGGTGGCCCCAATGATGGTGCTGGTAACAAACCAGCGGCTGCGCACAAAGGCCAAAGCCAACTGGGCCGGTGTCAGACCGTGCCGGCGGGCAATTTGCACATAGGCGGCCACCGCTTCTTCCACATTCGGCTTGCGGTACCGCTGGCCAAAGCCTTCAAACAAGGCCAAACGGGATCCCGGCGGCTTCACCCCCCCCAGATATTTGCCCGTCAGCAGCCCAAATCCGAGCGGGCTGTAGGCCAGCAAGCCCACCTGCTCGTGGCGGCAGACTTCCGCCAGGCCCATTTCAAACGTGCGGTTGATGAGGCTGTAGGCATTCTGAATCGAGACCACCTTGGGCAACCCCAGTTGCTCGGCCACCTGGCAGAACTTGCTCACCCCCCAAGGGGTTTCGTTGCTCAGGCCGATGTAGCGAATGAGACCCTCTTGCACCAATTCCGCCAGAGCCTGCAACTGCTCGGCAATGGGAACGGTGGGCCGCTCCTGGCTGGGATCGTAGGCAACGCCCCCAAACAGGGGCACGTAGCGATCCGGCCAGTGGATCTGGTAGAGGTCGATGTAGTCGGTCTTCAGGCGTTTGAGGCTATCGGCCACCGCCTGCTTGAGGTTGTCGCGGGTAATGGACAGGGATCCGCCGCGAATCCAATGCCAGGGCCGACCAGGGCCGGTGATCTTGGTGGCCAGGATCAGGCGATGCCGCGGTTGGTGTTGCAGCCACTCGCCGATGTAGCGCTCGGTGGATCCCTGGGTTTCCGCCCGCGCCGGCACCGGGTACATCTCGGCGGTATCGATGAAGTTGATCCCGTGCTCCACCGCGTAGTCGAGCTGTTCGAAAGCCTCAGACAAAGTATTCTGCTGCCCAAAGGTCATGGTGCCCAGGCAGATCTCCGAAACTTGCAAAGGGCTGTGGCCAAGCTGGCGGTAGCGCATGGGGAATCTCCATCTAGACAGCACGCCAGTCCCCATTGTGCCCAAAACCTGTCGGCCTACGGGATCCGCCGCTCTGCCCCCCTCCTACCTCGGTGCGGATCCCAGCAGAGGAACGTACTCGCGGTAGAGCTGACCCAAAATTTCCAGACCGATGCGGGTGCGGTTATCGGGGGGGCGAGCCTCAATGGCCGCCTTGACTTGCAAAATCGTGCCCACCGGATAGGGGGAGCGCAGCTCCTCCCGCTTGCCCAAAAACACATCCGTAAAGTAGTCGATCAGCCGCTTGACTTCTCCCACGTCCTTGCGGGAAATGTCCATATCCAAAACAGTGGTCAACTTGGCCCGCATGGCCTGAAAACTTTGCTGGCTGGTATTGAGGGCCACCCGTTTGGCCAGGCTATCCACCACAATTCGGGTGATTTTCTCTACATTTTGAGTCACAATTTCTCGGTGGCGGGCGGCAAAGCGCAACTGAACCTCATCCAGAAATCGTTCTCGTTCCAGAATCTGGATGCCCTGTTGCTCCAAATCCACCCCATAGCTCTGCAATTGCTTATACTGATTCAAAACCCATTGGTTGTAGAAGGAATCGGCCAAAACTCGCCAATAGCCGATGAGGGTGGCCTCGGCAGAGGGAACGCTGACCAAATAGGCCTCGCTGGTGATGTGGCGCAAATGCTCTGTCAGCTTGTCTCGCTCCTTCTCATCCAAGTAGGAGGTGCGCGGCACCCAAACTGCCCCGTACTCGCTTTTCACCTCTCCGGGCAGGGATCCGAAGAGGGTGTCAAAAAACTGATGAATGCTGAAGAGGAGAAACTTTCCCGGATCCTGAAGGCGGGTGAGCAGTTCCTGTTTTTTCTCCTCCTGATATTGGGCCACCAATTGCTGGGCCTCGGTGATCTGGCCGCGGGCCACCTCCACATCTTGCCGCAGCTTTTCAATCTCTTCTGAGCTCACCATCTCAACGCCGGCAGGCTCCCGTTCCCCGCTGAAATAGCTGCCCCCCGGCCCGCTGCCCCCAATCCCCACCAGGGGAGCGTCGCTGTCATTGTTCAGGGTTAAGAGGCGAGAAAGAGCCTGGAGACGAACTCGCCCACTGGCAGAGCGCAGGGATCCCAGCTCCACCGGATCCCCACTTTCCCAACCGTCCAGCCCGCCGATGCGGTAGAGCGTGTAAAAATACTTGCTGAGCAGAAGCGCCAGCAGATGCCTGTTCTTGACCTCGTTGTACTCCAGGTAGGCTCGCAGACACAGTTGGAAGGCGATGTTGGGCAAGCTGCGGCACACCCTCATAATCTGGGTGTAGACCCTCTGCAGGTGAGGCCGAAAGCTGCGTGGGATCGCCTCGGGCCGCAGGCCACGCAACAGAAACTCCTGCTGGCGCAGATCCTGAGGGGTGAAGTAAAAGCTTTCTTGCCAAAGCAGCTCATCCAAGTCGCGGGCAAAAATCGGTTTTAAATGATCGATAATCTGCACCACAACCGACTCGGTGAAGGCCGGGATAACCTTTTCGATGTGAAGCTGATCGTAAACAGAGCGCAGCCGCTCGCTGCGGAAGTCTTCGATGGAGATCAGCCCCTTCATAGTCCCGATCCGACCGTCGCTCAGCAGGAACTTATAGACCACTTCGGCAGTGGCCCCTGGGGAGAGAACGGGAGTTCCTGTCAAGTCGGGGCAGATTTGCAGGGGGCGTAGCAGGCGGCTGGTTTCGCTGACGCTGAAGCAACTCCAAGCTGCTGGGTTCAACACCACCGACGATAGGCCGGCCAACAATTGCTTCTCATCCAAGTCCTCCAGCCGGATTTCTCCCCTGGGAACTTCGCTGGGTGCCGGGGGCGAAGTTGCCTGTGAATCCTGAACGGAGGGAGGGGATAAGGATAGGGGAGATGTGCTCATGCGGCAAAGGCCGTTGAATCTTAAAGTTCACTCTAAACGGGCGAAGGATGGATGAGTGTGATCTGTATCTCTGTATCCAATGGAAGTCTCTCAAGAAGAATCTGCCCAAAACCTGCCTCGAATTGTCTCCCGCCACCAGTATCTAGAAACGGTTAGCTTTTGGGTAGCGTGCAACCACGGTTTTGGGGATCCCCGAAGTGATACGCACCTTCAGCTCCGATGGATGAAGCTGTTGAGGCCTTCCCCGTTGTCGTGAACTGCTTGCCGAGCCGGTTTTCCTGCTGCAACCCCTAAGCTAGGATGAAAGGTCTGCCTACCAGTATGGGGTATTGGGCTGGAGTTGGGTTTGAATGCGTTTTGACTTTGGGATTGGGGTGCAGCGGTCATGACGACCATTTTGATTGTTGACGACGATCCCACAATTCGGCTGGTGTTGAAGCGATCCCTGGAGCGACAGGGCTACACCGTGGAGATGGCCAGCAACGGTTCCGAGGGACTGGAGCAAGCCCACCTGCTGGTGCCGGGGCTGATCATCTGCGATTGGATGATGCCGGACATGGATGGACTAGAGGTTTGCCGACGCATCAAAGCCGATCCCAAGTTTTCCACGACGTTTTTTATTTTGCTCACCGCTCGCACCGAGGTCGAAGACCGCATCCAGGGCCTGGATGCCGGAGCAGATGAATTTCTAAGCAAACCCATCGACCCCAATGAGTTGCGGGCACGTGTGCGGGCCGGGCTGCGCTTGCACCAGCTCAGCTATGACCTGCAGCAGCAAACGGCCAGGTTACGGGCAGAATTGGCAGAGGCGGCCAGCTATGTGCGTTCCCTCCTGCCGGAGCCGGCCTATTTTCCCGACTGCAAAGTGACCCTCGAGTGGCGCTTTTTGCCCTCCCAGGAATTGGGGGGAGATTCGTTTAACTATCATTGGCTGGATGAGGAACACCTGGCCATCTATCTGCTGGATGTGTCGGGGCATGGGGTGGGATCCGCTTTGTTGTCGGTGTCGGTGATGAACCAGTTGCGCACTCAAGGCTTGGCCGATGCCGATCCCCGCCAGCCGGACGCGGTCTTGCGCGCCCTCAACCACTCTTTTCAAATGGGATCCCACCATGAGATGTACTTCACCCTTTGGTATGGGGTTTATCAGCCGGGATCCCGTCTGCTCTCTTTTGCCAGTGCCGGCCACCCACCTGCTCTGCTCATCCAGGGTCAGGATTCGCTCCTGCTGAAGACTGCCAACTTGCCCATTGGCATTTTGCCCGACCTCACTTTTCAAAGGGATCAGGTGCGGATCCCGGAGAACAGCCATCTCTACCTGTTCAGTGATGGAGTTTACGAAGTCATAAACCCCCAGAGAGAAATCTGGGGGCTGGACAATTTGATAGCCCTGCTGAGCAAGGGCGCTGGCAATAGTTTGGATCAGGTGATCCATCAGGCCCAATCCTTTCAGGGGCGGACGGACTTTGAAGATGATTTTTCCCTGCTCCGCGTCAGCTTTGGTTAGAGGTGGGTTGTGGCTGTTTCAAGCCGCTTTGAGGCGATCCCTTGAGGATTCCCGTTTGCGACAGCTCCAGCCCCTTTCCCAAAGGAAGAGAGGAGCCGGGAATCGAGGCGATGCCCAGCGCGACCGGAAATGACCCTCTTGGCTCAAGGGGACTCTGTCCTGCTGTCGCGATCAGCCATCCGGCCCCTGGAGTTGCTCCCACTGAGCGGGGGTAAAGGTGCGCAGGGCCAAAGCATGTAGGCGGCCATCCTGCAGGTAGGCTTTCAGGGCCTCATTCACCAGCCGGTGCTGTTTGATCAGGGGCAAGCCCTGGAATTGTTCCGCCACCACAATGGCCTGGAAATGGTGGCCATCGCCGACCGTGTCTTCCACCTGTACTCTCGCACCGGGCAGGGCGGCCCGTACCAACGCCTCAATTTCTCGTGGATCCATGCGCTGTTGTCCCCGTGGTCTCACTGTGTCCAAGCTCAAGATCCCGCCTCGGATCTCGACCTGCTCATCCATTGTGCTCCGCACCGCTATCGCGTCCACCTTAGACGGTTCTGGGGCAAAACGGGATCCCTTCCGGCCCACTACGGGCAGAGGCCAGGCTGGGATGGCTCAGCACCAAGACCTCGGTGATGGGGCCGCGTTTGTGGCCCTGGGCGTTGATGGCACGGCTGGCGGAGATGGTCTGGATGGGGTAATCCCGGTACAGTTCCCGCACGAAGGGGCAATCGGAATTGGAGAGCAGCACCTGCACGCCTCGGTCGGCCAAGGTTCCAAACACTTCTCGCAGGCGGATCTGTTCCGCTTCGCCGAAGGCAAACCGGCTGTAGGCGGTGAAGCTGCTGCTGGCAGAAAGGGGATGGTAAGGGGGATCCAAATAGACGAAATCTCCGGGTTCGGCCCGTTCTAGCACCTGCCAAAACGGCTGCACTGTGATCTCCACGCCTTGCAAAACTCGTGCCACGGCCCGTAGGTTCTCCGCGTCGCAAATGCGGGGATTACGGTAACGGCCCAAAGGGACATTGAACTCTCCCCGCGAGTTTTCCCGGTAGAGGCCATTAAAACAGGTCTTGTTCAGATACAGCAGGCGGGCAGCCCGTTGCGCCGGATCTTCAAATCGAGCCGCGCGGATGGTGTAGTAATAATCCCGGCTGTGGTGGGCTTGGTGGTGGCTGAGCAGGGCGATAAGCTCCTCCACGTGATCCCGCACGCAGCGATACACATTCACCAGCTCAGGGTTGATATCCGACAAAACAAAGTGTCGAGAACCCGATGGGATCCCTTGGGCCAGATGAAAAAAGACCGCTCCACCCCCCAAAAAGGGCTCGTGATAGGTGTTCCAGGTGCGAGGGAAAAAGGGTTCGTATTGGCTGAGCAGTTGCCCTTTCCCCCCTGCCCATTTTAGGAAGGGACGCGCTTTAATGGCTGGTGCTGCCGGAGTGGGTTCGCAGGAGTCGGGCGCAGGATCTTCCCGCCGCAGGGCATGCCTACGTCCAAGAGAACAAGGGTGGGTCAGCGATCCGGATCCTCTTCCAGCAGCTTTTCTAGCGTCTCGATCCAATGCTCCAGCTCCTCCAGCGCCTGCAACACTCCCTCTGGGTCGCTCAGATCCGCCTGCAGCATCTGGGTGGTTTCTGCCAAAGTCAGGGATCCGGGCGGGCTGGCCAACCAACGAAGGTAGTGGGGCAGAAAGTTGCGCGGAGAATCATGATAGCGGCGGTGACAGGCCAAGGCCACCAGGCTGGCAAGGCTGGCCTGATAGGCACTGAAGGGGCGGAGAAACAGCTCCGGCATCCCCACCCAGTAGAACTGGTGTTCCGGCAACAGTTCCACCGCATCTCCGCACAGCTCCTGACACAGCTTCAACCACTCTTCGCTCACCCAGGAGGAGTAGGTTACACCGTTTTCCCATTCGGGGATCCCCGACCGATAGAGGAGCAGCTCCAGCCGACCGATCAAACCCTGGTAAAACACCGCCTGCAACTGGGCTTCCAGATGATGTATCAACAGGGCCTGGGCCAACTTGAGGCTGCCGGAGCGTTCCCGCCAGCGGTGCGGAACAGCTTGCCCCTCCGGGTCGTAAAGAGCGGGCCTGCCCACGCGGGGGGATCCCACTGCCAATGCAACCAGGTGATCCAGGAGTATCTGCTGCAAAAAGATGGTGTGGGCCTGCACTCCCCACGTTCGCGCTGGAGGTAGAGAGCACCACGGCTGAGTAGCCCCTTGCATCTCCTCTAGATCCAGCCAAACTTGGGGATCCTCAGGCCGGAGCCGCCGGCTGAGGGTGGCAAGGGTCTTCAACAAGAGCTCGCTCCCGCCGGATCCCGTTTCTCCTGGTCTAGACGAGGACTCTGTTTCGCTGACGCGAGTGGGCTTGTCTGCCTCGGTTGCGATAGCGCCGACTTCCAGCAGCCAGGGTTTGGCCTGGGCAGCACACTCAGGGCAAAAGTCCTGCAAAGCAGCCCAGATTAGAGAGGTGGCCTCAGCAGAGGTCAGGGGCGGCACGGGATCCCCCCAGGGCGCATGCAGATCGCAGATGCGAATGGAACGTCCCATTGTTCTGCTTTTGAGGCGGTAATAGTGCTGGAACAGATCCAACCGATCGCGGATCCCTTCCAGGAGGTTCTCCAAAAAAGTTTGAGTCAGGCCGTGGCGGGCCAGATACAGGTCGGCAGCAGAGTCATAGCCCCGCCATTGGGCCTCCCACAGGTGGTCGCGGATCAGGGTGCTGAGGATAAACCCACCCAGATCTGCATGGGCCTCCAGGTGTTGGCCCAGCCGCTGATAGGCAGCCCAACGGATTTCGGCGCTGGCGTGGGTTGGTAAGCTCTGTTCGCGCCAGTGGGACGGAGTTCCTAGCTGGACAAGGGTGTGATCTGGGAGCGCGGCAGGCGAGTTCAGGGTCACTTGCCACAACTGCCGCCAAGCCAACCTTCCTGTTAAGTACTGTTGGTGGAGCAGGCGCTCCAGAGGCTCAAGCTGTTGGTGACTCTGCTGTTCGTGCCAGGGGGACGGAGTCCTTTGAAGAAGGCGACACAGGAATTGGCGAAAGGGTTGCAGCTCAGGCTCGACGTGGGCATCGACTAGGCGTTCGTGCCAGCGGTGCAGTTCCCGACAGGGTGCCGTAGGCATAGCACCATCCTGACCCTCGTGGGGAACACCTTCCTCCGGGCCACCAGCAGCAACGGCAGGCAGGGATTGCAACTCCAGGAGGAAAAACAGCAGTTGGCTTTGTAAGGCGATGATCCGCTCCAGCCTCTGCCAAGCTGCCTCTGCCGAGTCGGCAGTTGGGATCCCTTGCATCCTTTGCGTCAGCTCGGCCAACTCCTGCAGTGCCACCGCCAGCTCCGGCGGGCTGAGTTGCGCCACCTGCCCCCGGTAGCGTTGGGCAAACTGCTGCACCTGCTTCCCAAGATCGTCCAGATTGTCGAACTCAGGGCTGCGCAAGGACTCCGTCTCGCTAACGTGATTAGAGCCCGTTGGCAGAAGCGTCGCGTAGCGATAAGGAAGACCAAAAGAAGGTTCAGAAGCAGGAAAGACCACCGGGATCAGCCTCCTGTCGCGTCAGCGTTGCGGTTCCCGCCAAGGTGCCGTAGGCATAGCAACAAAGATGGGGGTTGCCCCTCTGCAGAAGGACACACCTGCTTTTCTCCCCCACCAAAGCGCGAATGGTGTTGAGAAAATCTGGATTGGAGGTGTGGGCCTTGACCAGAGTGGCCTGGATCCCTGCTGTACACACCTCTGAGCCCCTATCTTGGGCAGAAAACACCATGACCGGCGTGCTGCTCACCGTTCGCGTCAGCAGGCCGGAGACCTTATGCAGCAGTGGCAACAGATCTGAACCCAAGCCATCTGGCCAGTTCAGATCCAGGATCACCAGTTGAAAGGTCTGGGTTTGCAAGGGCTGGCGCGCCTCCTCCACGGTGGGGGCAGGGAAAACCTGAGCCATATCCTGCAAGATCTGAGCCACCACCTCAAGATATTGGGATCCTCCTCCGCCCGCTTGCGTTTGTGGATATCTTGAACCCTCGAATAAGTTGACGCAGGCAGCCTTCCCAATCCTTGCCAGACGCCTATCCCCCCCAGCACATAGAACAGCTTTGGCTCGGAGAGGGATCCCGCCAATCCATGCGTAATTTCCACGCGATCCTATCCTATCCTTATCGAAGACAGCAGGGAGCACTTTGGGCGGGAAGGCTTCTCAACGTTCACGGAAGCGTCGCGTAGCAGTTTGTAACATTCTCCTCTTGGAAATGCAGCTAAGGGGGAGGGGGGATGCGTCGGCCAAAACTTCTGCCAGGATGAGTTGAGATCTTTACTTATCTTTGGCGGAGGCGCTCTCTTTGTTTGCCCAAGTCACGGCTGCCGCTCTGCTGGGACTCAAGGCCGTGCGGGTCACGGTGGAGGTGGATGTGGGCGGTGGCTTGCCCCAGATCACCTTGGTGGGACTGCCCGATGCCGCCGTTCAGGAAGCCAAAGAGCGGGTGCGGGCGGCGATCAAGAACTCCGGCTTTGCTTTACCCCAGCGGCGGATCATCGTCAACTTGGCCCCTGCCGATCTGCGCAAAGAGGGCCCCAGCTTCGATCTGCCCATTGCCATCGGGATCTTGGCGGCCTCCGGGGTGATCGAGGGGGAAGCGCTGGCCAACACCCTGATGGTGGGGGAATTGGCCCTAGACGGCGCCCTGCGCCCGGTGGCCGGGGTTCTGCCCATTGCCGCCAGTGCTGCTGAGATGGGGATCCGCCGCCTGGTGGTGCCCCAGGAAAATGGGCCGGAAGGAGCAGTGGTGCAAGGGATCCAAGTGTATGGGCTGCCCTCCTTGGCGGCGGTGGTGGGCTGGCTGCAAAACCCAGAGGGAGTTGAGCCGGTGCGGATCCAGCCAGAACAGATGTTGCCAACCGAAACGGAACCCCTGCTGGATTTGGCCGATGTGAAGGGGCAAGAACATGCCCGGCGGGCTCTGGAGATCGCGGCAGCCGGCGGGCACAACCTGTTGCTGGTGGGCAGCCCGGGAGCGGGCAAGACCATGCTGGCGCGGCGACTGCCCGGCATTCTGCCCCAGCTGCAGTGGGAAGAGATGTTGGAGATCACCCGCATCTACTCGGCAGCCGGCCTGTTGCGGCAAAACCTGCACCTGGGACGCCAGACCCCCCTGATCGCCCAGCGGCCCTTTCGCGCTCCCCACCATTCGGCTTCGGCAGTGGCGCTGGTGGGTGGCGGCCCCTACCCCAAACCCGGCGAGATCTCGCTGGCCCACCATGGCATCCTCTACCTGGATGAGCTGACGGAGTTCCGGCGGGAGGTGTTAGAGGTGCTGCGCCAACCCCTGGAAGACGGCAAGGTTACCATCTCCCGCGCCCGCGTTTCCCTGGAGTTTCCCGCCCAAACCACCCTGGTGGCCTCCACCAACCCCTGTCCCTGCGGCTTCTACGGGGATCCGGTTCACCCCTGCACCTGCACGCCGCAACAGCGGGAGCGCTACTGGTCCAAACTTTCGGGGCCCCTGTTGGATCGGATTGACTTGCAGGTGCGGGTGAGTCGCCTCAAGCCGGAAGAAATTGTTCGCGCCCAGAGCGGCGAGCCCTCCCAAGCGGTGCGGCAACGGGTGGAACAAGCCCGGCAACGGCAACGGCAGCGCTTCCAACAGGAGCCCGGGATCCACTGCAACGCCCAGATGCAATCCCGCCACCTGCGGCAGTGGTGCTCCCTTTCGGATCCCTGTCGCAAGCTCTTGGAAAGCGCCATCCAAAAGTTGGCCCTGTCTGCGCGGGGGAGCGACCGCATCCTCAAGGTGGCCCGCACCATCGCCGATCTCGAGGGCGCGGAGGCCATTGCCCCCACCCACATTGCCGAAGCGATTCAATACCGCAGCCTGGATCGCGCTCGGCTGTAGAGCTCAAGCGCTCCGCGCCGCTGACGCGACCACCCCCAGCCCCTCTCCCAGAGGGAGTTTCCCTTACCGCCAGAGCTCCGGTCTGTCCTACGGGATCCCACCCCCTGTTTTGTCGGGAAAAAGCTGTCCCCCCTGCACCTGAAGGATTTGGGCGGCTTTGAGCCAGCCGGCGTCAAAGGATCCCAGGTGGGTGGTGGTAACCAAGGTTTGCACGCGCTCCTGAATGGCTTCCAAGAGTTGGTTTTGCCGGTGCAGATCCAGCTCTGCCAGCACATCGTCCAACAGCAGCAAGGGCGGATCCCTGACCACCTGCTCGATCAGCTCCAGCTCCGCCAATTTCAGAGCCAAAACCAGAGTGCGCTGCTGGCCTTGGGATCCATAGGCGCGGGCGGCAACTCCGTTAATGCACAGCTCCACTTCATCCCGATGGGGGCCCACCAGAGAGCTGCCCAGGGAGTGTTCGGCGGCGGCTTTGGCGCGGATCTCGGCCAAAAACTGGGCTTGGATCACTTCGGGGCTGGCCTGGGGATCCGGCAGGGGCACTTGGGGTCGATAGGTAAGGGTCAGGGTTTCCCGTCCACCGCTAATGACCCGGTGCCAGTGAGCAGCCAAAGGCTCCAGCCGTTGCAGCAGCCGGGCGCGGCGGCGCATAATTCGGCTACCGGTGGTGGCCAGTTGGGCATCCCAGAAGGCCATCTGCGAGAACTGAACGCCAGCAGCCGCTTGCGTTAGCGGGACAGAGTCCTTGGGATCCTGCTTCAAAAGGGCGTTGCGCTGCCTGAGGATCTGGCGATATTGCTCCACCAGGCCGAGATAAACCGGCTCCAGTTGCAGCAACACCCCGTCCAACCAATGGCGCCGCGTCTCCGGAGCGCCCCGCACCAGCTCCAGATCCAGGCTGGAGAACACCACGGCATTCACCTGTCCCAAAAAGTCCGCCTGGCGGCGCAGCACCTGCCCGTCCACCTTCAGGGATCGCCTGCCGCTGCTGCGCAGCTCCATCACCAGCTCATGGGCCACACCCAGCCGTTCAACCGTGGCGGCAATCTGGGCTTGTCGCTCCTCTTGGTATACCAGCTCCCGATCCCGGCTGGCCCGCCGCGAGCGCAAGGTGGCCAACAGCTCCACCGCTTCCAGCAGGTTGGTCTTGCCCTGGGCGTTCTCCCCCACCAGGATGGTTTTGGGCGCGTCAAAGGTGATCTCTTGCTCCCGGTAGTTGCGAAAGTGGCGCAGGTGCAGGAAACGCAGGTACACCAAGGGAGATGTAAAGACGCGATCAGTCAGTATTCGAGAAGAACAGCCCCCGCTCTGGGGGCTTTCACTTTAACCCAACTCCAGCAGGGGCCAGAGAAGATAGAGGGGTTAACCCCGGAAACTCAGCCAGCAGGGATCCCTTCTATCCCCAGTTCCGGGTAGGCCAGATCAGCGCCTGGTCAGGGTAGTCATCCCCCCGAGGCGCTCAGCCGCCAACAGGTGTAGGGCAGCGCGGGCGGAGTAGAGGGCAGCTTTGCTACGGCTGTAGTCGGCGAAGGTGTAGCTGCCGGGATCCGTATTCACGTTGCTCAACAGCTCCTGCGCTTGATTCTGCAGGTCAGAGACGCTGCCGGAGTTGATGTTGGCGAAGGCCATCTCCGCTTGCAGCCGGCTGAGGTACTCCTGAGCCCGGAAAGGGGCCTCGAAGAAGGAACGGCCAGGGCGGCCCATAAAACCCAGCTCCGCCTCATAGAGAACTTTGGCTGCTTTGGCTAAGTTTTCCGCTGCTTTGGCCTGCTCGCGGGCGGCGAAGAAGTTCCCCGCCTCAAGTGAGGCTTGGGCGTTGGTGAAACTCTCCTGGCCGTGTTCCAAAAGGCGGGCAGCCTCTGGGGAAGACCCCCGCTGAGAGAGGAAGCTGGCTTCGGCCAGGTGTCGCTGCGCCTTAGCCAGATCGCGGCTGGCTCGCTCAAGATCCCGCGGGCGCTGCCAAGTTGGCTGTACCTGAAGGGGAGCTGTGGCTTCAGGAGCAGAGCGTCTGCCCCGCTGGGCTTGCGCCGGGGATCCCAGCACCAGGGGGGTGAGCAGAACCAAAATCGGCAGAGAACAACCCAGAGCGCGAGCAAAAGAGGAACGAATCGTCATTGGTCATAGACTCCAATCGACAGGACAAGCCGGTTTGGGTTATCGCGGCTCATCTTGAGAATGGCGGAGAAAAATGACGTGAAGATGACAAGGGCAGCTCTACCGTAAATATCGATCCCTCTCCCACTTGGCTGGCCACTCGCAGGGATCCCCGATGGGCGGTGACGATCTGCTGGGCCAAGGCCAGGCCCAGACCGAACCCACCCGTATGGCGAGCACGGGTTTCATCCACCCGGTAAAACCGCTCAAACAGATGGGGCAGATGCTCGGGGGGAATGCCAATGCCTGTATCCTTGACGTGGAGGTAAGCGCGCTGGCGCTGGCTTTCCAGGCTCACCTGCACTGTGCCGCCTGCAGGGGTGTACTGCAGGGCATTGCGCAGTAGGTTCTCGATGGCTTGCCGCAGCAGGGCAGCGTTCCCCCGCACAAGCCAACCCCCAGAAAGATCCGTCTCAGGCAGGTGGCATTGCCAGTGAAGGCCAAGGGCCTCAGCTTGGGGGCGGTATTGCTCGCTCAGCTCCTGCAACAGCGCTCGCAAATTCAGAAGCGGCAGATCCTCCAGGGGCAGGGATCCCTGCTGGCGGGCCAACTGCAGCAAGGTATCGATCAGCACGCTGAGGCGGCGGGCACCGCTCACCACCTTTTCCAGGCGAGGTTGAGCTTGTTCCGGGGCCAGCAGAGCCATTTGAGCATTGCTCATCAGGGCGGCCAGGGGGGCGCGCAACTCGTGGGAAGCATCGGCAGTGAAGCGTTGCAACTGCTCGTAGGAGCGACGAATCGGCTGCATCGCCAGCCCCCCCAAGATCCAGCCGGCCCCGCCGATCAACGCCAGCGTCAGCGGGATCCCGATCCCCAACCCCCAGCGCAAGCGACCCAGGGTAAGTTGCAGCGGTTCCAGGGGCACCGCCAGTTGCAAGTAGCCCAGTAGCTTTTCCTCCTGCTGCACCGGCAGCGTGAGCTGGCGCAACAGTAAGCCGCTCTCTCCTTCCACCGTTTGGAAACCCAGTTGGAGATGGTGAGGCGGGCCATCCAAGTCAAACAGCTCCAGAGGAGGCCGGGATCCCGTGTACTGGCGCAGGGATCCCAAGCTTTCCCTTCCGGTGCCGGGAGCAGGATCGAACCAGCGCACATAGGCCAAGTGATGGTCGAGGGGTTGGGTTTTCCCCCCCAAAAAGGGCACCTCGTTCAACACCAACCGCCACTGCCCCTGGCGCAGCTCGTACTTAATGGCTGCCGCCATGATCCTGGCCTGAACCTGCAGCTCCTCGTCAAAAGCCTGCAACTGGTTCTCCACTTCCAAGCGGTAGAAGACGGCGGCAAACACCAGCAGGATCCCCCCCATGACCCCGGCAAAGCTGCGGGCCAAGCGACGGCGGCTGTGGTGAAACACCAGGGATCCCGTCCCTCTTGTCGCAGCCTTCTGCCCCAGGTGCGGCTGAAGGGGGTGTGCCAGGGAAACCCAGTTCCAGCCCAGCCATGGGAGAGAATGCTTGTGTTCAGCTCTTTTCACCTCCATCGCCACCCCCTAGAAACTGCTTTCATGGGTTCTCTTCTGGAGAGGCTATGCGCAGCCGGTACCCCTGGCCATACACCGATTCCAGCCAATCTTGGGCCTCCACCTCTTTTAACCGTAGCCGCAACCGCCGCACCAACGCAGCCACGGCATTGCTCTCCGGCTCACAGCCCCATTCCCACACCGCCTGCTCGATCTGGCCCCGACTGAGCACCTGGTTGGGATGGCGCATCAGGTATTCCATCAATTGAAACTCCTTGCCCGAAAGCTGTACCTGCCTCCCCTGCCGCTCTAGGGTCAGGCTGGCCAAGTGCAAGTGCAGGGATCCCAGGCTGAGGCTGTCTCCTTGCCATTGGGGGGAACGGCGTCCCAAAGCCCGCACCCGTGCCAGCAGCTCCACCAGATCCACCGGCTTGACCAAATAGTCGTCCGCCCCCGCATCCAACCCCTGCACCACATCCGATGTTGCGTCTTTGGCAGTTAACATCAGCACCGGCGCACATCCCCCCGATTGGCGGTATTGCCGACAGAGCTGGATCCCGCTTGGCCCCGGCAGCATCCAATCCAAAATCAGGAGATCATAGGCTTTCTCCTCCATCAGCCAGGCAGCCATCTCCCCTTCCTTGGCACAGTCAACCACGTGGCCGCACTTGGACAGGGCAGCCTGTAAAGGCTCCAACTGTTCCGGGTCGTCCTCCACCAGCAAAATTCGCATCGTCCTGTGCGCCGTTGACCAAGACGGCCAGTTCCCACTGCCCAGGCTAGGATGGATCACGGAAATAGCCCTCTGCAAGGGAGAGAACAACGGTGGGGTGGCCCAAAATCCATCGGTGGCAAGATCTAGGGTTTGATTTTTGGCTGGTGCTGCCCTTGGCAGGGCTTCTTTTTGTGGCGGGGGGAGAGTGGGTGACGGGCCAAGCGCTGAGCCGTCCTCGCCGGCTAGAGCAACCTTTGGCGATTCGCAGCCAGCAACAAGCCACCTTGGCTCTGGATATTCTTTCCATTCAGGCGGAGATCCGCCGCTCCCGTGGCTACACCAAGGTGGAGGTGACTACCACCAATCCCCACCTGCGCAAGCTGGAATTTGAATTTCCACAACTGGATCCAGACCAGGTGTCGGCTCAGATTGCCCAAGAGCTTGGCCTTGCTCCCGAGCAAGTGCAGCGCCTGACCCGCTATAGCTTGGACTAGAGCATGACTCTAGTCAATAATAAGCTCAACTATACTGAAAATAATGTATAATATGTTCAGTACGGATTACTACCAGTTGATCTTTCTGTTTACTTTCGAGTCTGCCAACATGGTAGCCAAAGCAAAGCAGAAAATTGGTAGTAAGACGACACGGAAACTGCGCTTTGGGTATTCTACTCAAAGCTTTGCGGGATACCGCCATTCTGGTTGGAAACAAACAGAATGCTATCGCTGCATAGTTGAACAGTGATGTTCAGCAGTGTTCAGCGTAAATGTATCAGACACTCCAAGTCCGTTCAAAAAATGCGGGCTAACTGCTCGCAGGCAGCTCTAATTTTCTCCAAGCTACCGGGATTGACCAAGCCGTAGTAGTCAAATCCATAAACTTTCCCAGTTTGGACGGCTTGCAACCGATTCCAAAAGGGGCGGGAACGGAAAAACGCCAAGGGATCCGCCGCCTCCGGGTTGACCACCAGCAGAACTTCTGGGTTGGCTTCCAGGATGCGCTCTGCCGAAAGGGTGACGTAGCCCCGAAAAGGCCCTTGGCTTTGCAAGGTAGCGGTGAGATTGTCCGCGCCAAAGCGTTCCAGCAGATCCCCGGCCCAGCTTTGCCGGTTGGGAGAAAGAATCGGCTGGGTGCCCACCAAGAGCAAGGTTTTGGGTCGAACGCGGGGCAGTTCCTGGGGCAAAAGGGATCCATACTGCCGCAGCAAGGGATCGGGATCCGCCCCCAAAGCAGCAGCCAGGGTGGCAATCGTCTCTTCCAAAGCAGCCCAACTGTCCACGCGGGTGAGGTAGGTGGGGATCCCCAGCTCCTGCAGCCGTTCTGCCAGAGCCTCGTGAAAGCCACTGGCCCCCACCACCCAGTCCGGTTGTAGGGCCACAAGCTGCTCCAGGTTGGGTTGGTTGCCCAGCCCCAGGCGGGTCAAGCCTTGGAAGCGGGGATCCTCCTCCAACAAACGACCGGCAGGGATCCCCACCAACCTATCGGGGGCCAAGCGATAGAGGATATCGGCAGTCAAGGTGGTGAGGCTGGCTACCCGACGAAAAGGACTCTGTCTCGCTGACAGGAGTGGCTCCTGAGGGATCCGACCTTGGGCTTGGGCCAAACGCCCCATTCCCCAGGCCCCCACGCTGGCCAGACCAAAGGCGAACAGTTGACGGCGAGAAAGACGAGACAGCATAGACAATCTGATACATTTACGCTGAACACTGCTGAACATCACTGTTCAACTATGCAGCGATAGCATTCTGTTTGTTTCCATTCGCGTTAGCGGGACGGAGTCCAAACAGAATGGCGGTATCCCGCAAAGCTTTGAGTAGAATACCCAAAGCGCAGTTTCCGTGTCGTCTTACTACCAATTTTCTGCTTTGCTTTGGCTACCATGTTGGCAGACTCGAAAGTAAACAGAAAGATCAACTGGTAGTAATCCGTACTGAACATATTATACATTATTTTCAGTATAGTTGAGCTTATTATTGACTAGAGTCATGCTCCAAAACAATTCCCAAACAGCAATCAATTGAGGGTGAACTGGATGGGCACCACCACCCAAGACTCGATGGGGGCGTTGTTTCTCAAGGCCGGGCTGAATTCCCACCGCTGCACCGCCTCCTGCGCTGCCCTATCCAGGGCGGGAAACCCACTGGAAGAGGCGATCTCCACCTGCTGCACCTGCCCCTGGGCATTGACCTTGGCCCGCAGCAGCACCTGCCCCTGTTGGCCGAGACGGCGAGCTTGAGGAGGGTAGGGGGGCGGAGGATTGCGACCGGGGATCGGGCGGGCCAGGATGTCCGGCTGGGGGTTGGCAGCCACTGTCGGTGGGGAGGAACTGGGGGTGGCAGGTGTTGGGGCAGAGGAATGGGGTTGGGCTGCACCTATACCGCCAGGTGTCCCAGTTTCAGGATCCCTTGGCCCCAATCTGCTCTCGCTGCCGGGGGAAGGCGGAGCGGCGGCAGTCTTTACGCTGGAACGGATCCCTTGGATCAAGGGGGTAAAGCGGGGCAGAGGGGTGCTTGAGGTAACCGGGGCGGAGGTGAGTGGAGTCGCTGTAGAGGTGGGGGTAACCGCCGGAGTTGGGGTGGGCTGTTGTGGCGGAGGAGTGGGTTGCGGGGTGGCTGTCGGTAATGGGGTCAGTGGAGGCGTAGGGGTCGGAGTTTGCAGGGCCAGCAAAGATTCAGCCTCCGGGATGGCTGGCATCTCGATCTCTTGGGGCACAGGCTCCGGTGGGGATAGATCGTCTGCAGGGGGCGATTCCGGGGCCGGGCCGGGCGGCTCTGCTGTTGGCTCTGGTGGGAGAGATTCTATGGATTCTGAATCCGGTTCGAGCAACTGTGGCTCGGGATCCTCCAGCAAAAGCGTGACTGGGATCCGGAGTTCTGCGTCTGATAAAGGCCGGGATCCCCACCAAGCCAGCCCCAGCAGCGCCATCAGGTGCAAGAGGAGGGAAATCAACCCCTCCCGGCGCAGCGGTCGGGGATCCCTGGCTCGCAGGTGGAGGACGGTCCCCGGCGGATCTTCCCCCTCCTGGCAAGCTGTCCAGAGGGCAGCCCAGCTATAGCCGGCCACCCAAGCCTCTTGCAGCAGCTCCTCGGCACACTCCAGCCAGCCGCTCTCTCTTGCGCCAGCCCAAAGCCACAACGCCAACCAAGCCAGCCCCGCCTCCCAGGCCATGCCCGCCTGCTGCCAATACCACCCCTGCAGTCGCCACAAAAGCTGGGGACAGGACTTCCGAAGAAGAGAGAGGGATCCCTTGGGGGTGCGGGCAGGTGGCTCGGCAAGCATCGGTTAGAGCAGGATCCAGAGTAAACACGGCCTCAGGTCTTGGCCCCTAAAACCGGGTGGAAAAACTGAGCGCAGCATGCCGTCCCGGCTGGGCCCGCCGTTCCACTTCAGGGCCGACAAAGAGAGAGCGGGTTTCGGAGTAGAGAAAATACTTTTCATCAAAGAGATTGAACACCCCGAAATTCAATTGCCAGTTGTCGTCCAGGTTGTAGTAGCCCAGCAGATCCACCACGGTGTAGCCCTTGGGCACAAACGGAATTTGAGGTGGAGCGTTGGGGTTCGGTTGCACTACCTCCCGTTGCGGGTCGCGGGGATCCGCCACCAGCGTGGCCACCAACCTGGCTCCCCAGATCTGGCTGGGATCGTCGTAGTGCAGTCCCAGTACTGCCGTCAGTGGCTCAATGGAAAGAAGGGGTTTGTTTTCGGTGAGGTTATCCCCCACCGCCCAGGCAAAGCTGCCATTGAGGCTCCAGCCGGTCAAATCGGGGCTGAAGAAGTACTGCCCGGTGGCTTCTACACCATAGATGCGGGCCCGACTGACGTTCTGGCTCTGAAAGAGAGTCACCGGTGGAGGTGGCGGGCTCCCTGGCGGGCCGGGGGGTGAAGGCTCGGATCCCACCTCCCGGAAAGCCTCGATAAAGTCGTTGTAGGTGTTGTAGTAGGCGGCCAAGCTAAAGCTGGCCTGGGGGTAGATCCCCCGCAACCCCACTTCAAAGCCTTGGCTGGTTTCCGGTCGCAAGTTGGGATTGGAAAGGGTGCGGTAGCGGAAGAAGGGGCTGACCAGGTTGGTGAAGCCGCTGTTGATTTCGTTGTACTGAGGGGCCCGAAAACCGGTGTTGTACTGGGCCGTAAAGGTGAGGTTGGGATTAATCCTCCACACCAGGCCCACCTTGGGAGAAATGGCATCGGCAAACAGGCTGGCGGCTTCTGCCCCACTTTTCAAGAAGGCTTCGTCAGGGCTGGGGGTGAGGCGGTAGGTGTCGTAGCGGATGCCGGGGATGAGGGTAAAGTTGCCGCCCCCAAAGTCGATCTCATCTTGCAAATACAGCCCAAAGCGCACGGTATCGGAGTCGGGAAAATCTTTGGTGGGAAAAGTGTCCGGGGGGATGTTTTGGGTGACTGCCCCGGTCAGCAGGTTGGTTTGGAAGCGGTTGCGGGGACGTTCGTTGCGGGTGGTGGAGATCTCCATTCCATACACCAAGCGGTGGGAGAGATCCCCGGTTTGGAAGCGGCTCTGGGCCTGTACGCTGGCTCCCAGAATGTTGCTGACCAGCTCGTTGAAGGTATCCCGACGCACAGGCACGGGCCGACCTTGTACCGTGAGGGTGCGTTCTTCCACGCTGGGCTCCTGGGTGCGGGCCGGCTGGTAGTAGATCTGGACGGTGGCCAGCTCAAAAGCGGGGGTATCGGGGTTGGCGTAGCGATATTCCAAACTGAGGCGGCTGCGCTCGGTCTCAATGGTCTCCCTGAAAAAGCGGATGCCGGGATCCAGGTTGCGGGGCGAAAAGGTGGTGGTGGTGCGGTTGTGGAAGTATTCCGCCGTCAGGGTGAGGCTGTCAAAGGGACTGAAGCGATAGACCAGCTTGGCCAGAACATTGTCTCCCTCCACCGTCTGCCGATCCTTGAAACTGGGATCCGCCTGGATATCCGGCTCTCTGGCGTCGCGGCGAGTGTAGATGAGCAGGGCCTCTAAGTTATCCTGCCGACCCGCCAAGCTGAGGGTGTTGACGTACCCTTGGTTTTTGCTGTCGTACTGGCTGGACAGGCCCACATGGCTGTCCCGTTCCCCCAGCAGATCGGCTGGATCCAGGGTGGTATAGGTCACCACACCCCCCAGCGCGTCGCTGCCGTAGAGGGTGGAGGCGGGGCCGCGGATAATTTCTACAGTTTTCAGGGTCTCCAGCTCAAAGGTATCCCGGCCAATGGTGAAGGGGCCGAAGGAAAATCGCTCCGGCTGGCGGATCCCATCCACCTGGATCAGCACCCGGTTGGCGTCGAGGCCGCGGATGTTGAAGTCCTGCAGGCCGTAGCGAACGCTGCGCCGCACGCTCACCCCCGGCTCGTAGCGCACCAGATCCTGAATGTTTTGAACCAGCTCCCGCCGCAACCGCTCCCGGTCGATGACGGTAATGCTGGCGGGCGAGTCGGCCAAGGTGCGCTCGGTGCGAGTACCGGTTACGGTGACCTGTTGCAGGTTAAAGATCGGCGTGCCTTCCTGCTGGAGAGCCCGAAGTTCGGCCTGTAGCCGCTCCACCTCTGCCTGATCCCCCCGCTGGCGGGCAGCTTCGATTTGCGCCTCCAGCTCCCTAATCTGCTCTGGCAGGGTGGTCGGTGCAGGGGTGGCCTGGGCCAACAGCGGCGGAGTTGTCGAATCAGGGATCCGGGCATTGGGCTGAGCCTGGGACAGGGATCCCCAGCCCACTCCCAAACTCAACCCCAAACTCACCACCCGCCACCAACGACCGTTCACGCGCATAACCTCTCATGCTCCTCGAAATCCACAACAGGGAAAATTCACTGCAAAACCGGACAAACCCTCCCTCAGCACCCTGACACCGGCAGGGAGAGGAGCCTTGCTGCCGCTGGAGCTGTGCTGCGCAGGGGGCAAAGCTGTGGCCCTACCGGAGTCGAGATCCACTCCACCTCCAGGCCAAACACCTGTCGCACCCGGCTGGGGGTCAACACCGCCAAGGGAGACCCCAGGGCCTGCATCTGGCCGGATCCCAGCAAGGCAATCTGCTCGCTGTAGCGAATGGCCAAATTCAGGTCGTGCAGCACCGTAACTACCGTCAGGCCCTGCTCCTGCTTCAGCCGTTGCAACAGCTCCAGCAGCTCCAGTTGGTGGCGCAGATCCAAAAAGGTGGTGGGCTCATCCAACAGCAACACCTGCGGCTCCTGCACCAAAGCCAACGCCAGAAAAGCCCGTTGCCGCTCGCCCCCCGAAAGGGTTTCCACCCGCCGCAGCGCCAGGGATCCCAGTCCTGCTTGCTCCAGAGCCCACTCCACCCGCTGCCGATCCGCCGGCGTCAACTGCCACGCCCACCAGGGCTGGTGGGGAGAACGCCCCAGACTCACCAATTGCCGCACCGTCAGCCCTGCCGGGATCCTCGGCTGCTGGGGCAAAAGAGCCAACTGCCGGGCCACCTGCTGGGGAGTGAGTTGAGTGTGCAGATCCCGACCGTCCAGGTACACGCGCCCAGCTTGGGGAATCAGAACCCGACTCAACAGCCGCAGCACCGTCGATTTGCCGGAACCATTGGGGCCGACAATGCTCAGCCATTCCCCCTGTTGCACGCTGAAGCTCACCTGTCGCACCACCGTCCGGGATCCGTAGCCCCCGCTCAAGTCCTCGACCTGCAGGATGGGCTCTCTCATCGCCCCGCCCCCTGCTGCCGCAGCAGCCAGCCGAAAAAGGGAGCCCCCATCACAGCGGTGACAATCCCCACCGGCAGCTCTATCGGGCCCAAACGGCTCAGGATGTCGGCACCGCTCAGCAGGGTCGCCCCTGCCAAGGCAGAAAGGGGCAACAGCCAGCGGTAATCGGATCCCACCCCCTGCCGCACCATGTGGGGCACCACCAAACCGACAAAGCCGATCACCCCCCCCACACTGACAGCGGTTGCCGCCAGCCAAGCCGCCACCAGACCAATCACCACCCGCGTCCGCGCCAGAGGGATCCCCAAGCTCACCGCCATCTCTTCCCCCAAGCTCAGCAGGTTTAAAGCCCGCGCCTGCCCCCATCCCAATCCCAAGCCGACCAGGATATACGCCCCGGCCACCTGCACCTCTGGCCAGCCCCGCCCGCTCAAGCTGCCGATCAACCAGGTGAGAGCCACCTGCACCCGGTCATCTGCCATCAACAACAAGGTGGAGCTAATGGCCCCAAACAGGGCGCTGACGGCCACCCCCGCCAAGATCAGCCGCTCCACCGCCAGTCCCGAGGGAGTACGCGCCAACCCGTACACCAACACGGTAGTCAGCACCCCGCCCACCCAAGCGGCCAGGGGCACCCAAGCCGTCCACTCTCCCAAGGTGAGCAACCCCACCGCCGCCAGGCCCGCCCCCGCCGAAATGCCCAGCAGGTAGGGATCCGCCAGCCCATTGCCCAGCATCCCCTGCAACAGGGCCCCTGCCATCCCCAGAGCCGCCCCCAGCAACTGGGCCAAGAGCGCCCGCGGCAGCCGCAACTGCCAAACAATCGTCTGCCGAATGGGATCCCCCTGCCCCCACAGGGCTTGCCAGAGTTCTGGGAAAGTCATGGGAACGGATCCCAAAGCAATCGAGACCAAAAGTACTAGGAAAATGAAACTCAATAGCAAACAGGTCAAACCGATTGGCGAGAGCAGCCGCTTTCTTTGCCCCCAGCCTCTGCCCCCCTCAACCTCTGTATACGGACACTCGCGATCGACCAGCACCGGGAAAACCTCTCGAGCTTTGCCCAGGAAGAGAGCCTTCTGAGGCCAAGAAACCCCCTCCGCCCGCAAGGTCGGGATG
The DNA here is from genome assembly GCF_054060065.1 of Thermostichus sp. MS-CIW-37. Taxonomy (NCBI): domain Bacteria; kingdom Bacillati; phylum Cyanobacteriota; class Cyanophyceae; order Thermostichales; family Thermostichaceae; genus Thermostichus; species Thermostichus sp. MS-CIW-37. Next base: position 66,892 of record NZ_JBSSCV010000001.1, read on the forward strand.
GAAAACTCAGCCAAGTTGGCCAGGCCTCCCTCCCGAGCTTTATTGAAAGTCAAACTCAACAAAACGTAGTCGCTAGAATAGCAAGGCTTCTTGGATGTTGCAAGTCAGTTTCAATAGCTTGTGCCTAAATTTCTCCCTCTTGCGCTTCAGGGCTTTTGGACAAGACCGGGCAGCGCCTCTGCCCAGCCATTCAGACTTACCTCAGGGGGGATCCAACTACCCTGAGCGAGGTCATGGCAACCAACCGCGAAATGGGAATCAGGGGAGAAGGGCTGGGGAAACGTCTCAAACTTCATCTAGACCTGGATCTAGAATGGCCCAAGCTGGTCGGCCCGAGTTGGCTAGACTCCGAACCTTCAGCCCATTGCTTGCCCACGTTTTGATGCCATGAGTTCTTCCGCCGAGCCTACTTGGGATGCCCTGGAGGTGGATCCCACCCTGCTCACCCCCATGATGCAGCACTATGTGGAGCTGAAGCGGCAGTATCCCCACGCCATCTTGCTCTACCGCCTGGGGGATTTCTACGAGATGTTCTTCCAGGACGCCCAGCGGGTGTCGCGGGAGCTGGAGCTGGTGCTCACCGGGCGGGAAGCAGGGGCCATAGGGCGGGTGCCCATGTGCGGGATCCCTTACCATGCTTTCGACCGCTACGCTGCCCAGTTGGTGGCCAAAGGCTATGCCCTGGCCGTCTGCGACCAGATGGAGCCGGCAGATCAGGCCAAGGGCTTGGTGCGGCGGGAAGTGACGCGGGTGATCACCCCTGGCACCGTCCTCGAAGAGGAGCTGCTGCAGGCGCGGCAAAACAACTACCTGGCAGCCGTCGTGCGGTTCAAAGGATCGAAGCAGGCTCCCTGCCGCTGGGGCCTAGCCTATGCGGATATCTCCACCGGCGAGTTCTGGGTGTGTCAGAGCGAGGGGCAAGAGCAACTGGAGCAGGAACTGGCCCGGCTGCAGCCGGCAGAGGTTTTGCTGCCCACCGAGGAGGGGCTGGGACTAGGCCTCATCCGTCCAGGGGATCCCCAGAAGCCCCTGGGTCTCCCCAACCAATACGCCTATACCCTGCGCCCAGCCGAACCTTTTGAACTGGCGGTGGCGCGGGAGAACCTCATGCAGACCTACGGCCTGCGCTCTCTGGAAGGATTGGGCTGTGAGGGATTGCCTCTGGCGGTGCGAGCAGCGGGAGGGCTTTTGCACTACTTAGAAGAAACCCATTCGCCTCAGCGGTGCGTAGCACCAAAGACCCTGCTGCAGCCTTCTCCCCAGGGAGGCCACCCGCTCCTGCCTCCCCCGCGCACCTACCAGCTCACGGACTACCTCATCTTGGATGCCCAAACCCGGCGTAACTTGGAGCTCACCCAGACCATCCGCGAGGGATCCTTTGTCGGATCCCTGCTCTGGGTGCTGGATCACAGCCGTACAGCCATGGGGGGGCGCACTTTGCGGCGCTGGCTAATGCAGCCTTTGCGGGATTCGGAGCAAATCCGCCTTCGCCAAGACACCATCCAAGAGCTTTTGGAAAACCCTTCTCTGCGGGCCCGCCTGGGATCCCTCCTGGACTCTCTGTACGACCTGGAGCGGCTGGCCAACCGCGTCGGATCGGGCACCGCCAACCCGCGCGAGCTGGTGGCCTTGGGATCCTCCTTGGGCAAACTGCCCCAGTTGGCCGAGCTGGTGGGGGAAGCCAAGACTCCCCTCTTGCAAAGCCTGCAACAGGTGGATCCCGCCCTGGTTGAGCTGGGCCAACGCATCGAGCACACCCTCCTGCCCTCCCCTCCCCCTGTGCTCACCGAGGGGGGCCTCATCCGAGCCGGCGTGGATCCCGAGCTGGACAGGCTGCGGCAGCAGGTGGAGCAAGACCGCCAGTGGGTTGCCCAGTTGGAAAAAAGCGAGCGCGACCGCACTGGGATCCCCACTCTCAAGGTGGGCTTCAACAAGGCCTTCGGCTACTACCTCAGCATCAGCCGCGCCAAGGCCCACCAAGTCCCCAAAGAGTACATCCGCAAGCAAACCCTGACCAACGAAGAGCGGTTCATTACCCCCGAGCTCAAAGAAAAAGAGGCCCGCATCCTCACAGCCCAAACCGACATCAACCAGCGGGAATACGAGCTGTTTGTGCAGTTGCGCCAAGAGGCAGGATCCCAGACCGAAGCCATCCGCCAAGTGGCCCAGACCCTGGCTGCCGTCGATGCTCTGTTTGGCCTGGCGGAAGTGGCAGTGCAGCAGGGATACACCCGTCCCCTCCTCACAACAGACCGCCGGCTGATCATCGAGGAGGGTCGCCACCCGGTGGTGGAAAAATCCCTGCCCCAGGGCCTCTTCGTGCCCAATTCGGTGCAACTGGGATCCCCCCACGGCCCGGATCTGATTGTCCTCACTGGCCCCAACATGTCCGGCAAGTCCACTTACCTGCGGCAAATTGGGCTCATCCAAATCCTGGCCCAGATGGGCAGCTTTGTCCCCGCGCGGCGGGCAGAGTTGGGCCTCTGCGACCGCGTATTTACCCGCATTGGCGCTGTGGACGATCTGGCTACCGGCCAGTCCACCTTCATGGTGGAAATGAACGAGACCGCCAACATCCTCAACCACGCCGGCGAGCGCTCCTTGGTGCTGCTGGACGAGATTGGCCGAGGCACCGCTACCTTTGATGGCCTTTCCATTGCCTGGGCGGTGGCGGAATACCTGGCCACTCAGGTGCGCGCCCGTACGGTCTTTGCCACCCACTACCACGAGCTCAACCAACTGGAGACCTTGCTGCCCAACGTGGCCAACTTCCAGGTGGTGGTCAAGGAATTGCAAGATCGCATCATCTTCTTGCACCAGGTACAGCCTGGGGGGGCAGATCGCTCCTATGGCATTGAGGTGGGGCGCATGGCTGGCCTGCCCCAGCCGGTAATCCAGCGGGCCGAACAGGTGCTGGCCTTGGTGGAAAAACACAGCCGCATCGGCCTGGGCCTGCGCAACCAAGGAAAAAGCCAACCTGCCCAGAAGAACTGCAAAAAAGAGCCCGCTCCCAATCGCAGCCCCGATTCCGCCGTTGGGGATCAACTGTCTTTGATCCCAGCACCTCTCTCTCCCGATTGGCCTTAGACTCCCCTACCCCTAATCCAGATCCCGTTCTTGCAACCCCAGGGCTGCAGCCAGCCCATCCAGCTCATCCCGATGCCCCTCCACCCACAGATGGGATCCAGAAGCCGTTGGCGTTCGTTCCCAGGACGAGAGCGGGACAGAGTCCTCGTCGGCTTCCTGCAGTTTCAGGCGGATTTGCTCCGGGCGTTGGTTGCGCTGCCGGTAGTACCAACCCGCCCAAGGAGAAGCCAGCACCACCATCCAGGGCCAAGCTCCCCACCCCGGCTCAAGGGTCTGCAGCACCAAGGCCAAACAGGCCAGTCCCGTCCCCGCCAGCCCCGTCAAAAAAAGGGCCAGCCCCACGCTAGCCTGACCCTGCCCTGCAAAGGTGGCGATCCCCTCGGCATCGGCGGACTGGAGACGATAGCCACGCCTTTCCAAGTGCTCCCGTAGAGCGGATCCCATTTCTTCCAGGCTGCGACTGCTAAAGTAGAGGCGACTCTCCACGCGATCCTTGCCCGCAGCTCGCAGAAAAAAGAATAGACCGATGGCCAATAGAGTCGTCAACGCCAAGGTTGAAACCTTTTCCCCCGTCAGCGGCGCTATGGCCAACCCAAGTGCCTGAGCAGAGCCCAGTCCGCCCAGAGGAAGGGGGTTGACCTGTTCGGGGAGTCTGGCTCCCCCACAGCTGGGTGGGATAGGTGAATGGGAACAGTTCATCGAATAGAATCGAATAGATTGGAATAGGCAAAGCAATTTACACGCTACCTTTGAAGTTTAGACCCTCTAGGATGGATGGGTTACTTCCCCCAAGGACGAGCTGCTGGGTTCACCCTGAGGGCAATACGCTTTTTCGCAGTGGCGGTGACGGTTGAACTGGGGGGATCCTACGCTGGCTCTCATGTCTCTGGGCTGAGAAATGCAACTATAATTAAGTTATGATAAGGGGCTCACGCTCTCCGTGTGACCCCTCCGCTGCTACTTCAGCCTTTCCCTATGGGGCATGGGCAGGAGGTCCGGTTGAGGAAGAGGTCAATGTATGATTTCCTCTGACTGCTGTAAGGCGTTGAGCAGGCGCGAAGTTACCGTTGGGGAACACTTAAGCTTAACTTGCTCCACATCACTGACCATTCCTCTCTCAGCCCACTGAACTGCTACCTCTGTCGCTACATCAGCAACACCCTACATGTCTAACTACGAACCTGAACTCAACGACATTTTGTTGGATAGCTCCGCCGATCTCCTCGAGGCCGCCGAAGAAGCAGAGGTGGATCTGGCCGATGGCGAGCTACTGGAAGAGGAGCCGACCCGCCGCTCCACCGATCTGGTGCGCCTCTATTTACAGGAGATTGGTCGTGTTCCTCTGTTGGGGCGCGATGAAGAGGTGGCCCTGGCCCAAAAAGTCCAAGACTACATGAAGCTCTTGGATTTGCGTCTGCGTTTGCAGAAAGAGTTGGGACGGGATCCCACTCTTGCGGAATGGGTGGCCAAGGCCAACCAGTACCCCGAGTGGGCGCAACTGACCCCTGAAAAGCTGCAGCAGGTTCAGCGAATTGGCAAGCGTGCCAAAGAGCACATGATCAAGGCCAACCTGCGCCTGGTGGTGTCGGTGGCGAAAAAATACCAAAACCGCGGCTTGGAGCTGCTGGATCTGATCCAAGAGGGTACGCTGGGCCTGGAGCGAGCGGTGGAAAAGTTTGACCCGAAAAAGGGATACCGCTTCAGCACCTACGCCTACTGGTGGATCCGGCAGGGCATTACCCGTGCCATTGCCACCCAAAGCCGCACCATCCGCCTGCCCGTTCACATCACCGAGAAGCTGAACAAGATCAAAAAAGCGCAGCGCAAGCTCTCCCAGGAAAAGGGCCGCACCCCCACCATCGAAGACATCGCCTCCGAGTTGGAGATGACGCCGCCTCAAGTACGCGAGCTGTTGGTACGGGTGCCCCGCTCGGTTTCTCTGGAAACCAAGGTGGGCAAAGACAAGGACACCGAACTGGGGGATTTGCTGGAAACTGACGACATTTCTCCAGAAGAGACCATGATGCGGGAAGCCCTGCATCGCGATCTACAGCAGTTGCTCTCGGATCTCACCAGCCGCGAGCGGGATGTGATCCGCATGCGTTTCGGCTTGGGGGATGGGCGCACCTATTCGCTGGCGGAAATCGGTCGCGCCTTGGATCTGTCGCGGGAGCGGGTGCGGCAAATTGAGGCCAAAGCCCTGCAGAAGCTGCGTCAGCCGAAGCGGCGCAACCGCGTGCGAGATTACCTGGAAGCTATCAGCTAGTTCCGGCTTGCCCACTGGCTCCCCCAGCGTCCTACCCGTTTCCGCAGTCGGGCTGCTACCCACTCCACTTCTGGGATCCGCAGGTAGAGAGCTCCGGCGGCAAACAGGCTCACGCCCAACCCTGCGGCCAACCCGGCCCCAATGACGGCGGTGAGGAGCGGGGATCCCAACAGCTCCAGCGGGCGCATTTGCCTCCACAGCCAATGGCTGAGCCCCCCGGCCAAGACGGTGATCCCCAGCAACGGCAGCAGGGCTTGTCCCATCTCCTGCCAAGGGATCCCCGGCAGGTGCCGGTGCAGCCGGATTCCCAAACCGATCAGCGCCACCAGATTAACCCCCGCCGTGGCCAAGGCAATGCCCGGCGCTCCAAAAGCCTGCAAAAATAGAAAGTCCAGTAGGGCATTCAGGCCAATGGCCATGCTGCTGATGCGCAGAGGCGTAGCCCCATCCTCCAGGGCATAGAAGATCCGCACCAGCACATCCCGCAGCAGGTAACCGGTCATCCCCAGACCATAGGCCATGAGCAGGGCTGCCACCTCTTGTGTCACCTCCGGCGTAAAGCGCCCCCGCTGGTAGGCCACTTGGACAATGGGCTCGGCCAAAGCCACCAACAGCATCGACAGGGGCAGGGTCACAATTGCCGTAAGCATCAGCCCTTGGCGGATACGCTGGCGCAGCTCCGGCCAACGGGATCCATCCCCTGCCAACTGGGCATAGAGAGGCATCAAGGGCACCAGCACCATGTTGGAGAGGATCCCCAGCGGCGTTTGTACCAGAAGCTGGGCATATCCCAAGTTGCCGATGGTGCGATCCCCAGGTACGAAAGAGGCAAAAAACAGATCCACATAAACATTGATGTGGATCATCCCGGAGGAGATCACCGCCGGCAACATCAGCAAGCCCACCGCCCGTACCTGCGGGGATCCCCACTCAAAGCGCAGGCGCAGTCGCCCCAGCCCTAACCGCATCTGGAGCGGAACTTGGGCCAACCATTGGGCAATGGCCCCGATGAGCACGCCCCAGGCCAGCAAAGTTGGGATCCCCGTCCATCCCAGCGTGACCAGGATCCCGATCACCGCCAAGCTGGAGATCAGCGGGCTAAGGGCAGGCAAGGCGTAGTGTTCGGCAGCATTCAGCGCTCCAAAGCCGATGCCAATCCACCCGGAGAGCAAGGCCAAAGGGGCCATGATCCGCAGTTGCGCAGCGGCCAGAGCATGGACTTCGGGGCTGGCTCCCGGCGCATTCAGGCGCACCACCCAGTCCGCTCCCCACCAAAGGCCCAAGCTGACCAGCAGGAGCAGGCAGCCTACCAAGGTGGAAATGGATTCCAGCCAGGCAGCCGCATCCTCCCTGTCCCGATCCCGCTGCTTTTTGAGGACACTGACGATGGCGCTGTGAAAAGGGCCGTTGATCCCTCCCAGCAGAATCAACAGAAAACCGGGCAGGATGTAGGCTACCCCGAAGGCGCTGTACTCCGGCCCCGAGCCATACACTGCTGCAATCAAAGCTTGGCGAATAAAGCCTATGCCCTTACTGAGCAAGGTCGCCCCGGCCACCAAGCCCGCCACCGACATCAACGAACGGGATGGCCCTGCTGAAGGAGATCCCCCAGGGATCTCTTCCTGAGTGGCAGACTCCTCCATTACCTTGTGTCCTGCACCCCAACCACTGCCTCAACAACAAAGTAAACTACCCGACTCCGACCGCTAAGCGGTACGGAGCGGGCTTTCAGTAGCCCTGAGCCTGCTCTGCTCTACCAGAGAACAAAACAAGCCCGGACCTCCAGGCTGGTTTACGGCAGCCCCCAAGAGCGCAATCACATTCGCACCATTCAAATCCGCATCCCCTTCCCATCCACAGTGCCCACACTTGAACGACTTGCCACTGCGGTAGGACTTGCCCTGCTCAGGATGGATGTGTAAGCACCGGTGGCAGGTCTGCGACGTGTAAGCAGGCGGCACAAGAACCAGAGAAACCCCTGCAACCCTCGCCTTGTATTCCAGAAACTGACGTAGTTGGTAGAACGCCCAACTGTTGGCCCTTCGTCGCTCGGCTTTGCTGCGCGGCTGTTGATTAACCCTTTCCCGGATCCCTGTCAGGTCTTCCAGAGCGATAGCACTGTTGGTAGCTTTTGCCCTGGAGACAATAGCTTTGGAGATGCGATGATTAACCCACGCTTGAAAGCGTCTCTCCTTGCCAGACAGCCGTTGCAACAGTTGACGGCATCTGCGCCGCGAACTGCGTGTGCCCTTACTGGCTTTGCGTTGGAGTGCCGCCCTCAATCGAGAGTAGTGGTCTCGGACTTTGTTCAACTGCTGTCCATTCCAGTTATCCCCTTCTGACGTATGGGCAATATCTGTCCTTCCCAAGTCCACCCCCAGCACTCTACCCGTGCGTTGCGGTGGGGATGGCTCCGTTTCCACACAGATTTGAATGGAGTAGGAGCCGTCTTTACGCTTGACCAGAGTGGCAGATTTGGGATTGGAGCCCGCCAGCCGTTCTCTCTGGTAGCGGCCAATCGCCAGCCCAAAGCGCTCCCGACCCTCCACCGTGGTCAGCGACACCGTCCAGTCTTTCTCGCGAAACGAAAAGACACGGGCATCGTAGGTCGCAAAGCCTCTCTTGAACGCTTTGACCGGACGGTTTTTCTGTTGGGCAACTTTACGGGCACCGGCCAGCCGTCTGCAGACCTGCTGGTCGCGTAAGCGGGACGTAGTCCTTGCCAAGTTACTGGATAAGCCGAACCGGGCACGGATTTCGCGGTAGCACAGAGACTGGAGCTTAACGGCGTTGACGACTTTCTCTGGCGTGTTTTGGTTGACCCAATTCAAGGCTTGGCCGAAAGCATCCAATGTCTCGTCCAATTTGGCGGCTTGCGACGGGGACACCTTGAGCTTGCAGGATATGGTCAGGACTTGGCTCATAAGTTCATTGTACTTCATCAAAGCGCATTCCTCCCGACACTGACCCTACGGGTACAGTGCGGGGCTCCTGCGATTTCTAGCTGAGGCAGTGCTACAGCCACGGAGCCCAACCCTGGTGCCGAGCGGACAGATTCTGACGGCTTTGAATCGCTGCAGAGGGATGCACAAACTCATGGGCAATGCCTTGATAGGTCAGTTGCAAAGGACTCCGTCCCGCTAATGTGAACAGCAAGGGCCCAGAAGCACCACCGCTCACAGCAGCTCGTCGATCAGCCGCAGCACCTGCTGCAGCTCAGCACCGGGGATCTTTTGATGTTCTAGGTTGATCTCCACCAACTGTTTGAGGGCGAGGAGCTTCAGGTTGGCCTCCACCGCCGCCGCCGCAATGGCCTGTGCTGCCGGCAAATAGCCGCTGGCCCCCAAATCCAAAAGGGCAGCCCGCCGCAGATGGATGTTGTGGTGATTCAACACCGACAGCAGGCGCTGAGCAAAAGTCGGATCCCCAGTGAGACGATAGCAGGCCCGTGCCGCCGCACATTGCAAACGGATGGAAGTGTGCTCTAGGTAGGGACAGATTGGCTCCAGAGCAGCGGTCACTTGCAGTTGTCCAAGAGCCTCGACAATGGCTTCTAGGGCGGCTTGGGCTTCCGTCTGCAGTCCTTGCTCCACAAAGCGCAGCCCTTCTAGCAAAGCGGATCCCAGCTTTTCCACTTCGTCGGGATCCCTATGGAGGTTGTTGGCAAGGGCAATCTCAACCAGCGCCTGGGCAGCCGCTGCCACCACTTGGCCATCAGAGCAAGACAAAGCCGCCTTCAGGGGAGGGATCCCGGCGAGGGATCCCAGTTTACCCAAAGCACGAGCAGCGTTGCGCCGCAGCGGATATCCCCCTTGAGCGGTGCGATCCGTTTCATCGGCCAGGGCCTCGATCAGGGCAGGGATCCCTTCGGCAATGCGCATGCGCCCCAGCCACCAAGCCGCATAGTAGCGTTCCCCTGGATCCCCGTGGCGCAGCTTGGCGATTTGTCCAGCCGGGGTGAGATCCACTGACGGATTGGGATCCAGAGGAACAGCAGTGGTCATGGAATCGACAACGGAGAAGACACCGAGAAGGGATCAAGCGCTGCGGACACTGACGATCTTGGCGCCCGATTTGAGCAACCGCTGCATTGTTGCCGACAGTTGATCGGCAGAGACGAAAATCTGCTGGTTGGATTTGCGCACTCGGCTGGAAGTGGCCAGCGCCGAAGGCGGATTCAGCAGTCGGGTCACTTCCACACAGAACATGCGATCCGACTGGCCCGTTGGCGGCCCCAGGTGTTTGGAAATGGGGCTGGGCGGCAGCAGGCCCCGCACCCCAATGCGGCGAATGGCCGGGGTAAACCCGGTGGCCAAAGGCATCATCAAACGGGGTCTGGGCCCTTGGGAGCGGTCGTTGTTGGCGTAGCCCCCGTAGAGGGCGAAGAGATTGGTAAAGTCGCGGGTGGAATGGGCCTTGCGGTATTCAAACCCACGCGGGTAGGGGACGATGTTGTCTCCAAAAGCTTCTAGGTATTCTGGGCTGTCGATGTAGGAATCGATCTCCGCGCTGTGGCCGCCGGATTGGTAGATGTCCAAATGGCGGGCGATGTCTTTGGGGCTGGTGGGAGCGCGTCCCAGCAGATGCTTGAAATTGAGCTCGATGGCCCGGGTTTGCGAGTTGGGGTAGAAAAACCGCTTTTTGTAGGCTTCGGACTTGGCGATCCATCGCACAAACTCCCGCACCGTCAGGCTGCCCTGGCGTAGCAGCGATTCCGCACTGGCTAGCTCCTTCCTATCGGCCCCAAACAAATGGTCGTTGCCCAGCACCTGACGGTAGATGGCCCGCAGCACCGCATTGAGCTGATCCTGGCTGGCGTTGGGGCGCAACTCCAGTGGGGTGGTCTCCGTAATGCCCCGGATCCCCATCCGGCTTGCCGCTGTAATTGCACTCATGCTAATTCCCCCGATTGAACTGAATGGACACAGATTGAGAACAAGCTTGCGTTTAGGGTCATTTCGATTCAAGCTAGGACATTGCACCCACACCTAAAGTGTTGGTTGCGTCGTCGCGTCGGCGTTGCGGAGCAATAATGCAGGGGGCCAAAAGGCTTTTCAAGGACTCCGTCCCGCTGGCGCGATCAATAGCCCAGGCGTCTCACCCTAGCCTGAAACGACTGTAGAAATCGAAAACTAAAATTAGAAATCAAAAATCGGCAGCCCCAAGCTGCAGAAGAGCAACAGTGGCGCCTTCCTATTGGGGAGACTGATCCGCAAACCCACGTGGTCAAACGTATCTCTCCGCAACGTAGCAGGCTCACCACCGTTGCCCTCAACAACTTTCCCTCGCCATCCCCCTCGGCTTGTGGGATGAGCCAACTGGCTAGCCGGCGTCACCCTTTTAGAGGGATCCCAAGCCAAGGGTTTAGCTGAGCGCGTTGATGGCGTAGTCGATGTAGGTGTTGGCCTCGGTGGCCGCTTGCCCGGTCAGGCCGTGGTTGGCTTTGATGTAGCGCAGGGCTTCGATGAACCAACTGGGGGAGAGCTCAAAAGCGGCGTTGATTTCGCGGATCCCGGCCAACTGATACTCGTCCAGAGGACCGGTGCCACCGGCTACCAAGCAGTAGGTGATGTAGCGCAGGTAGTGGCGCACGTCGCGGGCGCACTTGTCTTTGCCGGCTTGGGTGTGGCACTGCCCACCGGGTTGGGTGGTGTAGGGGAACTTGGCGTAAACGGCTTCGGTGGCACCGCGCACCAGCTCGTCGGCACGGCTGCTCAGAACTCGGGCGGCTTCCATGCTGGCGGCAGCCCGCTGAAAACGGCCATTGATGGCCTGCAATTCGCTGTTGCTCAGGTAGCGCCCTTGGCTGTCGGCAGTGGCGATGGCGTCAACAATTGGGGTTTGCATGATTCAAAACGCTCCTTTACTTAACTCAAGCTCAATGCAAAGAACAAGGCCAAAGCTGCAAAGTCTCAACTGCAAAATCGCTGCAAAAAAAGTTGCTTTTCTAGGGATCCCCTGCCAACCCGAGTTGTCTTAGATCCCAGAGAGGTCTTCACAACTGGATCCGGACACAACAGAAACTTCAGTCCACAAGGGATCAAACCACAGCGGCAGCAGCGCGATCGAAGTAGGATTCGATTTCGGCAATCAGAGCGCTGCAGTCCCCCCGGGTGATGCCGTTGGGGTCGTTTACCACAGCCACCGCAGCCTTTTTCATCTTTTGGATGCCGTTGGCCACCGAGCTACCGGGGGTGCCCAAGGCTTGATAGGTTTCCCGCAGGCCGTTCAAGCAGCGCTCGTTCAGCACACTGGCATCTCCGGCTGCCACGGCGTAGGTGATGTAGCGGAGAATAATGTCCATGTCCCGCATACAGGCAGCCACATTGCGGCTGGGGTAGGCAGGCCCACCGGGAGCGTTCAAATTGGGCTCCTCGGCAAACAACTGACGGATGGCATCGGTCACGATCTTGGAGGCATTGCTGGTGAGGCGGTTCACAGCATCCAAACGCTTGTTCCCCTCAGCAATTACCTGCTGGAGAGCGGCAAACTCGTTCTCTCCCAAAAAAGCGCCTTTGGAGTCAGCTTGGGCAACCACTTTGCCAAATACATCGTTCATGGTTTTGAATCTCCCTAGCGAAAGTAAAAGAGGTTATGAATCCACATTCCCTGCAGCGGACAAGAGAGCACCTGCCGGCCAGGAATGCAACACCGCTTGGATCCCCAGTGCCGAGAGGTGCTGTTTAACTCACAGAACCGCCGACGGGATCAAAGCCGATAGAACCAAGATGAGTAAGCGAAGCTCGCTCCCAGATCCAGGCCACCATCTACGGGATCGGACTTGGACAAGAAGCCTCAGCCGCTGCTGGCAACCTCAACTGGCAGACGAGAAGAAGCTGGCTCGCCTTGTTTCCAGTCTTTTTCTACCGCGAAGGCAAGAAGCGATGAAATCAAAAAATGTAAATCGGCTTTACCTCGCGCAAAAAGGCTTAGATCGGTTTTCAATCTGTTTCCCATCTGGGATCCCGGCCAATGCTCCCTATCTTTCGTAGCGGCAGTTTTTTACAAAAGAGAACGTTTCTTGACCTAGCTTTACAACATGAACAAAGATGTCAGCCCCGATCGCGGCTTTGCAGCTTGCAAGGGATCCATTTTCAGTATCGGAGCGAACATTCTCATAAAGGATACATAATTTAACACTTGCTGCAATCCTCGGTCGGGCCTGAGGTTGGGGCAAAATCTGAGAAGGTTCTCTTCGATTCCCTAAGATTTTCGGTACACACCTTCTACAGAAGTTCTGGATGCCCGCTTATGCCTATTGGGTTGGATCGCACTCCTTCCCCAGAGCTGCTGCAGATGGCGCGTTGGCTGGCAGGAGACTTCAGCAACCAAGAGCAAGCCTGGGAGAATCCACCGTTTTTTGCCCAAATCCGAGTGGCCTATCGCCCCTTGCCGGCCCAAGTTTTGGGCGGGATCGGCTTTTATGTGGAGCAAGCCTACAGCGGCCATTTGGAGGATCCCTATCGGCAGGCGGTGGTGGAGTTGACTCAGGCGGGCGATGGGATCCTGATTCGCAACTACCGCCCTCTGGAGCCGCAGCGGTGGCGGGGCTGTGCTCGGGAGAGGGCAGACCAACTGAGTCAACTGAGGGCTGCCGATTTGGCCTATCTAGAGGGGTGTGATGTGCAGGTGAAGAGGCAGGGATCCCTCTTCATCGGCGCGACGGAGCCGGGGTGCCGGTGTTGCGTGGTGCGCAACGGCCAAGCCACCTATTTGCAGACCACCTTGCACCTGAGCGAGAGCGAGTTTTGCAGCCATGACCGAGGGATGGATCCCATCACCCACCGACAGGTTTGGGGGGCCCTGGCGGGCGCTTTTCGCTTCCAAAAGGTAGTCGATTGGCAGGCAGAGCTGCTGCTGTAGGCTTCGGCCCAGCCAGCCCTGCAACCCCACAGTTGACAGCGCTATTGCGCACTCTCCCTCAGCCAGCTTTGTGTACACTGTCCTTGGCCGGGATCCAAATCCCCCAGGTTTGAGCGTGCTGTTTACCGGTTGCAACCGGGCTAGGCTCCTTTTAATTCAGTGTGGGTATTCAATGCAGGCGAGGTCAAGCCCAAAGAATGAGCCACGGTCTGGGCGGGCTTGGCACAGCCCTTGGGGAATGGCAATCGCCCTAGTTGGGATCTTGGCCTTGCTGCTGCTCGGTGCCGGATGTTCTGGCCAGGGGGAATCTGTGGCTTCCCCCCCTGCGTTGATCCCTCTCCCACCTCAACCGGGAACCGAGTCGATTCCCATGCCGGTGCGTACCCTGGGCAACAGCCGCTTCAAGCTCCTGGGCCTGACAGTGGGGGTGGCCGGGAGCGGAGCTGAGGTGTTACTGGATACCGGCTCGGCAGGTTTGCGCATCATAGCGACAGCAGCAGGTCGCTTTGGCCTGGAGCGGACGGGGATCCCTTCCACTGTGACGTTTGGAGATGGCACGCAATTTATCGGCGTGTTGGCCCGCGCCCCCTTCAGCATAGGCGGGATCCCCAGTCGAGAGCCGGTAACAATTCAGTTGATCGACCGGATCACCTGTGTGGACGCCCTGGTGGCCAGTTGTTCAGAGAACTTGTTTGGAGAAGGGCGGCCCTTCGCCGGGATCCTAGGCACGTCCTTGGATGAGCGCAGCCCCGACCGCGAGCTGTTTAGTCCGCTCACCCGCCTTCCGGGCAATTTCCGCTCTGGGTACATTATTCAAACGGGGGGCTTCAACTCCACCCAGGGCCTGTTCACGGTTGGCCTAACGGCTGCCAACACCGTCGGCTTCAATTTCCGGCAGTTTCCCCAGGTGGGAAGCTTTCCCGATGGCACACCCATCTGGCGGGATGAGGCTTTGCAAGTGGCCTACAGCATTAGCAACACTTCCATTCAAAATGCCCTCAGCCCCACCGTTTTTGACAGTGGTTCTTCCGACATTTTTCTCAATGTCAGGCTGTTGGGGGCAGCTCCTTTCTCCACCTCGACCTTGCCCCCCGGCGCTGAATGGCGAGCTGTGCTGGAGGGGGCTTTTGACTACCGCATTCGGGTTGGCTTTCCCATTACGCCCAGCCGGGATCGGATTTTCGTCAACGGCAACCAGGGGGTGCAACTGTTGGGCATGCCGCTGTTTTTCAATATCGACGTTGCCTTCGATGTTGAGGGCGGGCGGATCGGCTTTCGCGTGCGTTGAGACAAAGTTGTTTTGAACCATCCCAAACGTTAACGTTGGGTTCAATTGCGGAGAAAAACTTGCCATGTTCGGTCGAGCCTTGAAAACCGGGAACAGCACGCCGCACAGATGGCCTTGGGTTTGGGGGCTACTGCTGCTCTGTTGGCTAGGGCTGAGCGGGCCGGCTTGGTCGATCAGCTTAGGGGATCCCTTGCCGGAGTGGGCTGAGTCTGTGCAGGTGGGACGACAGCGGCTGCGCGGGGTGGAGCAATACCGAGGTCAAGAGCAGATCCGCGCCTATGGCAACGAAGCGGGACGGGTGTTTTGGATTCAAATCCACAGTCATTCAAACTTACCCCCGGATTACCGGGAGTACTTGGGCGAATACCAACACTTTCCGGTAGAAGTCGTAGAAGTGGTGCCCTTGCGAGCCCGACGGCTGCGCTTCCGTCAGGGGGATCGCAGTGCTGAGTGGCAGGTGGTGGGCATGAGCGGTCGGTTTCAGGCAGAGGCGATCAGCGAAGATTTGGCCCCGCCAGGGTTGTTTGGAGATCCCTCGTGAAGAGCAGGAGAATTAGAGCTTATCCTAGAGATCCTAGAGAGAAACTTGAAACTAGAGTCTGCCAATGAATTTACTCCAGAAGAAAGTTGAGGTTACTCTTAATCGCTTCTTCGTCAAGGAGCTAACTCAAGAAGAGCTCACCTTCTATGAGTATAGTTGCAGGCCAAACCCTCTTCCAGATCTAGGAGAGGAGCAGAGGGCTCTCTCCAAGATTTGTAATCAGCTAGGTGTAGTGGCTGTTCCTCTAGAGGGCTGCATTATAGCTCGGGAAAAGGTTGACCCCGATAAACTTAAGACAAAGGACGGGGAACTAGAGGAAATTGGACAGAGAGTTCTAAACTGCACCAATGTCCAAGAAAAAGATGCCCTCGAAAGCTTTGAGCGTAGGAGGCTACGGCTGTGTCTCAAATCTTTGTACTCTGGGAAAACCGAAGTTGAAACATCAGGAGGCAGCTTACTTTGGTGGAACAAGGAAGAAGTTGATTGTGGAGAGGGTTGGAAAATCCACGAAGGAAGAAGAATAGATGTTGTTGTCAACCAGGACAGTGAGCTGTACATAGAGATAGATGTTCAGTACCATTTCTACACGCCATGGACCTTGCATGAGTGGCTTAAGAACTATCCAGATGTCCCGATCCATCGGGTCCAGAACACATACGATAAACGCCAGACTTGGGAATATCTGGGTATCCTTTCCAAACAGTCGCCGTGGGAGATTCAATTGCCAGAGCTGAACATGAGTCTAGCGGAGTATCATTTGCAGAAGCACAGTGCACCTAGAGAGGAAGTGGAAAGCTCCTGGGTAGTCGAAGTATCTTCAGGTCGAGGGTGTTTTCCCCATCTGTCTCGAAGGCTATCGCCTGTCTTAACTTTGGAGATGCTGGCCAGCATAGAAGATGCTAGAAATCCTGGTAAAAAAGTCAGTGCTTCGGTCATCGAGCATTTTAGAAAAAGTTTAGAATATAGACTTCAAGAGTCTAAAAAAGTTGCAGAGACTATCATAAGAAGAATCTACAAATCTCCCATTGCTCAAGAGAGAATTCAGCCTCTGAAAATAGAGGGCTATATCCTGCCAAGGCCAAGACTACTGGGTCGCAACAATCAAGCAATCGAGAACCCAGCCAGAGTTAGGTACCAAGGATGTGCAAGAGTTGGCGAGACAAAGTTTGGACTTCTAAATCTTGACGATAATAAACGTGAGTATCCTACTGAGGTTCGCAAGTGCCTACTTGAAGTAGCTAAAAAGAGCGGAGCAAGAGTTAAAATAGACTTTTACGCAACCCGTCAAGATTTGCCTGAAGGCGACCTTGCTCAACAGAGGTTTTGGCAAAGCTGGGCCGACAAAGGGATCAAAACCGTTCTGGTTGTCATGCCCTTGTCGCCTAATGAGCACAAGCAAAAGATCCGCTTGCAAGCACTTCGAGCAGGAATAGCAACTCAGTTTATGATTCCTGGAGCTGACCCCTACAAAGCTCTAAATGTCGTACTAGGACTTCTGTGTAAAGCTGCGTGGCAACCCGTGTTGCTTGAACCCCTCGATCATCCTGAGTGCTCCGAGCTTACCATTGGTTTTGATGTGGGGACGAATCGAGAGCTTTACTACGGAACCTCTGCCTTCGCGGTACTGGCCAATGGTCAAAGCTTAGGCTGGGAGTTGCCCGATATACAAAGAGGAGAAACTTTTTCCGGCGAGGCAATTTATCAAACCGTGTCCAAGCTCGTCAATAGATTCTACAAAAAATTTCATCGATACCCTAGAAAGATTCTTTTGATGAGGGATGGCTTAGTTCAAAGAGGCGAATTTGATAAAACAATTGAGGAACTAAGAAAAGAAAAGATTGCTGTGGATATTGTTGGGGTGCGCAAAAGTGGCGCGGGAAGAATGGGGATTCAAGAAGAAGGCAGATATAAAGATGCTGCAATGGGCACTGTCATTTTTGACCATGAACGAAGGTCATTTATGCTCGTAACAAGCCAGCCCATTAAGAAGTCCTCGGTGCCAATTGGCAGCGCAAGACCGCTGCGAGTTGTCCATGAACACGGCAACACTCCTTTGGAAGTTCTGGCTATACAAACTTACCATCTCTCCCAGCTTCATCCTGCTAGTGGGTTTCAGCCTTGCAGGCTCCCTTGGGTGTTGCACTTTGCCGACAAAAGCAGTAAAGAGTTCCAGCGCATTGGCAACAGCATTTTTAGTGTGCTGCAGAACATAAACCGAGAGAAGTTGATTGCCGTCTAGCCAAGGGAGGGGATCCCCACCTGCCGGCCTTGCTAGGATTGGGGGGGTGGTTGGTGTTGCGGCTATGGAGATGAATGAGGTCTGGAAGACCTTTCTGAGCAATCCTGTTCCGTTCTGTGGCGGTTTTCTCAGCGGCCTGCTGCGTTTAGATGTGAAGCAAGATCCGCTGCGCAGTTGGCTGGAGTCCCAGGGGCTGAGGGTGGAGGAGCCCCCGCCTTCCGGTCGCTCCGACGGCCCCCAATCCATTTCCATTGAATAGGCGTACTCAATCGGCGGGCAGAGAGTAGGGATCCCTTCCAAAGGGTTACTCACGGTCGTGGGAAGCGCTCCGATCCCGGCAGAAGCAGTGGCAAGAAGGGCAGCAAGAGCGGTGTTGCGAGGTGAGCTGATGTTCCCTGAACCCTCCCAATTTAGGAAGCGGCAGGGATCCCTTCGAGGCTGGGGCTATCTCGGCGGGGTGGTGTTCCTGGCAACGGGACTGGTCGGTCTGCCGTCAGGGGATCCAGCCGTGGCCCAATCGGCTCCCTCTTCTCTTGCCAGCCCTAAGCAGGATCCCCAAGCTTGGCTGGAGCGCTACAACGCCGCTCTAGAGCAATTGCCCCCTTTGCCCAACTTGCAATATCGCCAGCAGGTGCGGGTAGAAAGATCCCAAACCTTCACAGCCACGTTGGATGTGCTCTACCGCCGCGACGGCAGTTGGCAGGCTTGGGTCGCCGAAGGGGATCGCATCCGCCTCTTGGATTCGCGCCAATTGGAAGTGGTGAACCAGTCGGATCTGCTGCAGCTGTACTCGGTGTATGTGAGCCGACCGGAAGCCCTCTTGCCCTCGGTGAGCTTTTACTTGAAGGCGGATCCCAGCCGCTACCGCGTCCTCTCCTCAGAACGGGTGGATTTGGCTGGATCCCCTGTCCAGCACTTGCGCCTAGAGCCCATTCAGGAAGGCCAGTTGCGGGAGCTGTGGCTGGATCCGCAGTCGGGGCTGCCGCGGCAGGTGTTGTTGTTTTTGTCGGGGGTGTGGGGGCAGGCCTATGTCCTGATGGGGTTTACGGCGGTGCCAGCTCCAGAGGGAGGGGAGCGCTACTGGCTGCCGGAGAGCACCCGCATCAATTTGGGCTATGGCTTTTGGACCCTGGAGGGCCTGAACCGCCGCGTGTTCAGGGGATCTCTTTCCATCCAGCACGACTATCAGGACTACCAAATCCTACCGGAAGGTGGGGAGTTGCGCTTTTTGCCTTCGCAGCCCCCTGTAGATGCCCCGCCGGTGGTAGCCGGCCTGCCAGGGAGTCCATCCCCGATTGAGTTAGGGGACGTGCAACCCTTGGGGGTGGACGAGCAAGGTAACCAACAGTTCAGACTGGGCTTGGGCAGACGCACGGCTGCAGATACCCCCTTGGCAGACCGCATCGCTGCCTTTAACCTAACCCGACCGGCCAGCCGCAACGCATTAACCCAGATCGATACCTTGGCCTTCTTGCCTTTGGGCGGCGACCAGTTGCCCATCTATCTCTTCCAATTCGACACAGGCCGTCCCCTCTCGCCCCTGCAAGGGGTGGAGCGCCCGCGGGTGGATCCCAATGAGGTCTTCGCTCCCAGGCCGCCTGCCATCAGACTCTTCGGAGATTAGTTCCCCAATGCTGATAGATGCTGCCTATGGGGTGATCCCCATCCTGCCCCACCCACCCGCCCAGGAAGCTCCCAGACTGGGCTCTTCTCATTTGTATCTGCTCATCCAGCACCAGAAGGGGCATTGGGCTTTCCCAAAAGGGCACAAGGATGGCTCCGAAAGCGACCTGGAGGCGGCACAGCGAGAATTGCGTGAGGAAACCGGCTTGACCGACTACCAGCTCCTAACCCTGCCCGGCCAGCCTGACCCTCTGACGCTGCAGGAAGCCTACACCTTTACGGATCCCGAGGGGAACCGAGTGGCCAAAACCGTTACCTACTACGTGGCCTTGTTGCCGCCCCAATTTCCTCCTCCGGCCCTGCAGGTGCAACCGGAGGAGGTGGCCGCCTACCGCTGGTGCTCCTACCCCGAAGCCTTGGAGCAGATCAGCTTTGAAGAAAGTCGGCAACTGCTGCGCCGCTGCCAAGCCCACCTGGAGCAGCTTTGGAAATTGGAGAAGACCTAAATTCCGTATTTTTACGGAAGAGGTTTATCGGGGTTACCTTTATCTTGTCTTGCAGGCTTTCCGTGGGAAGTTCCCGAGTAAGAAAGCCAGCAGACAATCTGAGGGCTAGCCTTCACCTTTAGAGATTGGCTGATGAGCAATAGTCATCGATCTCCCCAGGAGGAGAGTTTTTCTGAATACGAATTGAACGCTGAAACTGCCTTTGAGTTCGTGCAGCCTTGGCCGTCTTGTTGGGCTTGGCTCATCTAAAGATCTCGTCTGGGTCAGGGCTGGGCTTGAACTGTATTCTGGAAAGCATTTTTTCACCGGCTTGTGGGGTAGCTAAGACTTCAGTCGTGTCATCAACCTCAGCGCAGGAAATTGTCCGAGCACGTCCTCTCGACCCATGAACCGTCCCCCCGTCTGTACAGAAGTCTCGGCCCATCTGCTGAACGCAGAGGTCAGCTTCACAGGAGTTGTTCGGTATTTCAGTGCCTTGGACAAAGGGGAGGGGCTGGGCACTTGGTCATTGGTGTTTCACCAAGGTCGCCTGGGGTTTGCTCACCACAGCTTGGAGCCCTTGGAGCGCTTGGATCGCCACCTGCGTCGGCTCAGCCATCAAGTCTTTTCTCTGACTCGCCAAAATTGCCTACGCATCCATCGGCAGGTGGAGGCGCTATTGGCTCAGGAGACTGGGCCTCTACCTGCAGACCTTCTGGGGCTGAGTTGGATGGTAACGGAGCAACTGCTGCCTTGGGAAGCTGCGCGCAGGTTGAATGCTTGGATCGGCGAGGAGGTGCTGCAAAATCTGTTGCTGGTTCCAGGGGGCTTTCAGCAGGAGATCATCCCACTGGACAACGTGCCCACCCTGGGCCAGTGGGATGGGGGATCCCTGCTCGACCTGATCCAAAAGCGGCTACGGGCATGGCAATCTTTGGGGCCTGAGATCACCTCCCCCTACCAACGGCCCTACTTTGCCAGCCGGGCCCAGGCAGAACGCCTTCCCGCCGAGCAACAGGAACGGCTAGGCCGGTTACTGAAGGGGTTTAGCTTCCGCCAGTTGAGCGCCCTTCTCGATCAAGACGACCTCCAGATCGCTCGCCGCCTACATCCTCTGGTCAAAGCCGGTATCCTTGTCCTGCGGGATCCCCAGCCCCCCTTTGATCGGCTGCCCAAAACCTACTCGGCCAAGCTTGAGACAGAATCACAGCCCTCAGAAACTCCCACCGTCCCTCTTCACCTGGCCAACGGGCTTGCAGATCTAGGCCCATCTCCCCAAGCCTCGAAAACCTGGATTGTGGCCTGTATTGACGACAGCGAAGCCATGCTCAGCGAGTTGCAGCGGTTGTTGGAAGGGCACAACCTGGTCATTCACACCATCAGCGACTCTTTGAAAGCCCTGATGAAGCTGACCACCCTCAAGCCAGATTTGATCCTGCTGGACGTGGGTATGCCCAACGTGGATGGCTACCAATTGTGCAGCCTCATCCGCAAATCCTCCGTGTTAAAGGATGTGCCGGTGGTGATGGTCACAGGCCACAAAGGTCTGATCGATCGGGTGAAGGCGCGCCTGGCCGGTGCCACCGATTACCTGACCAAGCCCTTTCGGCAGGAAGAATTGCTGCAGATGGTGTTTCGCTATCTCAGCTAGGGATCCCTCTAAAGGTTCGTCGAAAAAGAGATAAGGAGATGTCGATCATGGTGAAAGTTCTTGTGGTGGAAGATGTGGCCTCGGAGCGACAGCTCATCAGCGATTACCTCCGCTCAGAAGGCTATCAGGTGGTAGCGGTGGCCAACGCCCAAGAGGCATTGCAGCAGATCCGCAACGACAAACCCGATGTGGTGCTGACGGACTTGGTCATGGAAGGCATGAGCGGGCTGGAATTGTGCCGCCAAATCAAGAAAAACCCGGAAACCCAAAAGTTGCCCGTTGTGGCCTGTACTTCTAAAAATCAAGAGCTGGACAAACTCTGGGGCATGAAGCAAGGGATCGATCTTTATCTGACCAAGCCTTTTACCCGCGAAGACATTTTGCGGGCCGTGAAATCAGTAGTGCTCAGCCCGAGCTCATGATTTTTGCCACTCCTGTCCTTGCTGAGCTGCGCCTCCAGTTAGGATCCCTGTGATTATCACGAATTGTTCTTAGGAGATGTCTTAGAATTGGCAGAGCGAGAACGGCAATGGCGGTAGCTTTCTCCCCACACAGCCCTACTTCTACCCGTACCGGCGAGCTGTACTTACATCTACAGTTGGGGGTAGACTGTCGGGCCCTTTTGCCCATGGCATTTGCCCAGGAAGCTCTAATTGTTGGCCCGCACCACTTTACCCTTCTCCCCAACCAGCCCGCATGGGTGCTGGGCTTGTTCAACTATCGCAATCGCATTCTCTGGGGACTGGATCTGCCGCAATTTCTCGGCCTAGAGCCCTTGGACTTTGGGCAGCCCGAACACCACTTGGTGGTGATGCGCCCAGAATTTGGGGGCTCTGCATCGCCAGTGCGAACAGGCTTGGGCCTGGCAACCCAACACGTGAAAGGAGTAGCTCGAGTGCCCGCCGAGGAGATCCAACCCTTAACAAAAGCCCAGGCAGCACAAAACAACTTTCGACTGGAGAACTTCTACGACTCTTGCAAAGGGCTGGTGTTGGAAGGGGATGAGCCTCTCTGGGTGCTCGACCCTCTTGCCATTGTCCAAAAGCTCAACTCAGTTGATTCCTCGGCAAACCCTTGATCTTGGCGACCTTTTCCCCGACTTACCCTCACTTAAAGGCAAAATTCTATGGTTTCCTTCCGTCCCCTCTTTCTCAGGCCTGCTCCATCTTCCCGGCCCCAACGCAAAGTCGCGGGATCCCGCCTGGCCCTGGCAATCAGTTTTCCTCTGGGCATCAGCTCCCTGCTGTTTGCCGTCTCTGCCGGCAACGTAGCCCGCACCTATTTCGAGTTCGAGCCGGCGATCTCGCGGCAGTTCACCCTGCAAAACCTGAGCGATCAGGTGATCTATTTGGATGAAGTCTTGACCATGTCTGCCCGCATGGCCGCTGCCAGCGGGGATCTGTCCTGGGAAGAGCGCTACAACATCCATGTCCCTCAGTTGGATGAGGTGCTGGCGGAGATTCAGCAATTGGATCCCGCCTCTTACGAAGCCTATGCAGCCAAAACCACAGCAGCCAACATCAAGCTGGTGGAGTGGGAAGTGCAGGCTTTTGATCTGATTCGGGCCGGCGAGCAGGAACGGGCTTTCAACTTGCTGCACAGCCCTGAGTACGAAGAGCAAAAGCGCATCTACGCCGAAGGGATCAACCAAACCCTGGAGGCCATTCGCAGCAACATTCAGGCCAGGGTCCAGCTTTACGAGCAAGAGCTGCTGCAGGCTTTGATCTTTTCCGGCATCAGCTTCCCGATTCTACTGCTGAGCTGGGGGATCATTTTGATCCTGGTGCGCAACTTTGTGCGGGAACGCAACGCCACCTACGAGCGACAAGTTTCCGACACCCGACTGGCCCAGCGGTTTGCCGATATTGCCCGGATTCGCCAAGAGCAAGAGCTGATCGATCCCCTAACTGACTTGTTGGGCGAGATGCGCCAGCGCTTCGGTGCCGAACGAGTGGCCTTCTATCGCTTGACCGCTCCCGAAGAGGCGCAGGTTATCGCTGAATCTCACGACAGCCGCCTGCCCGACACCTTGGGCACCCTCCTCCGCAGGATCCCGGCTCCGATCCAGCAGGCTCTCCACGGCGGGCAAGTTTACGCTTTTGGCCCGGTGCCTAGGCCAGATCTGGGCGCCGACTACCTGCAGAGGCTGGCCACAGCCCAACTGAAAGCCGAGATGATAGCGCCGGTGGTGCGTGGCGATGAGCTTTACGGTTTTTTGGCAATAGGCCGCGCCCAAAGCCAGAGCTGGTCTGACGAAGAACAGAAAACCTTGGCAGAGCTGGCCAACCGCCTGGGTCAAGCTTTGGGTAACCTGGGGGCGCTGGAGCAAAAAGCCGTGGCCGCCCAGGAACGGGAGCGGTCGGAAGCGCTGCAAAGAGAGCTGCTGCAGCTTATCAGCGAGGTCACAGAAGCCTCGCGGGGGGATCTCACGGTGCGGGCGCAGCTAACAGCCGGACAAGTTGGCATCATGGCGGACTTTTTCAACGTCATTATCGAGAGCTTGCGCGACATCGTGATTCAAGTGCAGCAGGCCGCCGGTCAAGTCAACCAATCCATTGGTCGTGACGAGGCAGCCATTCGCGAGTTGGCCGAAGCCGCTCTCCGACAGGCCACCCAAATCGAAGAGACCTTGCGCTCTGTCGAGCAAATGACGCTCTCAATCGAGGAGGTAGCCGATAAAGCCCAACAGGCCGCCACCGTTGCCGAATCTGCCGCCGCCACGGCCATCAACAGCAGCTTGACTATGGATCGCACAGTGCAAAACATCCTGCAACTGCGGGAAACGGTGGCCGAAACGGCCAAGAAGGTGAAGCGGCTGGGGGAATCTTCCCAGCAGATTTCCAAGGTGGTGTCCTTGATCAACCAGATTGCGCTGAAAACCAACCTCTTGGCGGTGAACGCCAGTATCGAGGCAGCCCGTGCCGGCGAAGAAGGGCGAGGTTTTGCGGTGGTCGCCGAGGAAGTCGGGGCACTGGCGGCCCAGTCGGCAGAAGCCACCCGCGAGATCGAGCGCATTGTGGAAGGGATCCAACGGGAAACCGGCGAGGTGGTACAGGCGATGGAAACCAGCACCGGCCAGGTGGTGGAGGGAACCCGCTTGGTGGAAGCAGCCAAGCAGAGCCTGGGACAAATTGTGGAAGTCTCGCGGCAGGTGAACCAGCTCTTTCAGGCCATTGCCCGCTCCACCGATGCCCAGGCAGATGCATCTCAAACGGTGCGCCAGTTGATGCAGCAAATCGCCAACATTGCCGCCCAGACGGCGGCAGCCTCGCAGCAGGTGGCCAACTCTCTCCAGGCTACGGTGGCGGTTGCCCGTCAGTTGCAGACTTCTGTGTCCACCTTCAAGGTGGGGGAGGCGGTTTAGCATGGGGCCGAATCCCACTTCCCTCGACCCACGCGAGTGGCAGGTTAGGCTGCAGTTTTTGGACGAAGCCCAGGCTTACCTCGACACCCTGGAGGCAGGGGTGTTGGGCCTGGGATCCCAGAGTTTGGATCGCCCCCGTTTGGATCGCTTGCTGCGGGCTGCTCATTCCATCAAGGGCGGGGCGGCCATGATGGGCTTTCCGGTGCTTAGCGACTTGGCCCATCGCCTGGAAGATGGTTTCAAGATCTTGCAGGTGGATCCCCAAAAAGCCGACCCCGCAGTGGAGCGCAACCTCTTGGCGGCGTTGGATTGCATGCGCCAAATAGCCCAGCAGCACCGCCAGCAGCGGCTTTTGGACGAATCTTGGCTGGCAGAGCGGGTGCAGCCTCTTTTCGATCAATTGCGAGAGCAGTTGGGAGAGTTGCAGCCTGAGGACAACGTCCAAGTCCTGGCAGCAGAGGCCGGGGGCGATATGCGGGTGCTGCTGTTTGCAACCGAGGTGGAGGCCTGTCTGCAGCGGTTGGAAGGTGTGCTGGCCCACCCCGAGCAGCCCTGTTTGCGGGAGGAGTTTCTCATTGCTGCCCAAGAGCTGGGGGCGCTGGGGGAAATGTTGGATCTGCCTGCCTTTGCCACCCTGTGCGGCTCAGTAGTCCAAGCTCTGGAGACGCTGCCGCCAAATGCCAAGGAGCAGGTGTTGCCCGTTGCTCAGGCGGCTTTACAAGCTTGGCGACGCTCGCAGGCCCTGGTGCTGGTCGGTCAGGTCGCTCTTCTCCCCAGCTCCTGGGATCCGGCAGAGCCTCCAGTTTCCCCCCCGCCAGAAGCCCCTCCCCCTGCAATGGCAGGAGCCACCGAGCTGCCGGATTCGATTCCAGCCGGGGCCAAAAGCGCTGCCGAGATGCTACGGGTGCCGGCTCGCCCTCTGGAACAGTTGGGGGAGCTGTTGGGAGAGCTCATAGGGGAGCGCAACCGCTTAAACAGTCGCCTGCAACGGCTGCGGGAGCTGGTCAGCTTGTTCAAACGGCGGGTTCGCACTCTAGAAGAAACCAACAGCCGCCTGCGCAGCAGCTACGACCGCGTCGCTGCCACCGTGCCTGCTTCTGTGCTCTTGAAAAAAGAAGGGGATCCCGGCCTGACCTTGGCCGATACCTTTGACCTCTTGGAGATGGATCGCTATGGAGAGATGCACCTGCTGACCCAAGAGGTGATGGAAACCGTTGTGCAAATTGATGAGGTAACCCACGATATCGACACCACCCTGCAGGAGACCGAAGGCAGCGCCCGCCAGCTCAGCCGCCTCTCCAGGCAAATGCAAACCCGTCTCGACCAGGTGCGCATGCAGCCTCTATCGGATTTGACGGATCGCTTCCCCAGAGCGCTGCGGGAGCTGAGCTTAGCCCATGGCAAGCCCGTGGAGCTGCGGGTCTTGGGGGGATCCACCCTAATCGAGCGCTCGATTTTGGAGGCCTTGGCGGATCCCTTGTTGCACTTGGTGCGCAACGCCTTTGACCACGGCATCGAGGCTCCAGACACCCGCCTGGCCCAGGGCAAGCCGGCCAAGGGCCTCATCGAAATTGCCGCCAGCCAACGGGGCAACCGCACTCTGATCACGGTGCGAGACGATGGGGCAGGAATCTGTCTGGATAAAATCCGGGCCCGCGCCTTGCAGATAGGGTTTTCCGCTGCCGACCTGGCTGAGGCCAGCTCCCAGGAGCTGCTGGAGTTGATCTTCCAGCCGGGCTTCAGCACCGCCGAGCGAGTCAGCGAGCTATCTGGACGGGGAGTGGGTCTAGACGTGGTACGCACCAACCTGCAACGAATTGGCGGCCAGGTGCAGGTGGAATCTTGGCCGGGACGGGGCACGCTGTTTACCCTCACTCTGCCCGTTTCTTTGAGCGTCACCCGCGTGCTGCTGACAGAATGCCAGGGGTTGATGTTGGCTTTTCCGGCCAACGCAGTGGAAGAATTGCTTATCCCCCCGCAGTTGCCTGCCGATTCCTTTCTCTGGGAAGGGGAGCAGATCCCTTTAATTCCTGTGGGCCACTGGTTTCGCTTCGCGCGCTGGCAGCCTCGCCGGGAAATTGACGAGACCCCCCTTCTCGACCGACCTGTGGTGCTGCTGGTGGTAGAAGACAACCGGCCCTATGGCCTGTTGGTGGATCGCTTTTGGCGGGAGCAAGAGGTAACTCTGCGCCCGGTGGAGGGAGGTCTGCCTCTGCCGTCGGGATTCTCCGGCTGTACGGTTTTGGCCGATGGGCGA
Organism: Thermostichus sp. MS-CIW-37; assembly: GCF_054060065.1. Lineage (NCBI taxonomy): Bacteria > Bacillati > Cyanobacteriota > Cyanophyceae > Thermostichales > Thermostichaceae > Thermostichus > Thermostichus sp. MS-CIW-37. The sequence continues at coordinate 93,556 of NZ_JBSSCV010000001.1, forward strand.
ATCGCTCTTTTCGTGGATCCGCCTGCCCTCTTGAGCTGGCTGCTCGCCCAGCGGGATCAGCCCTGTCAGTCGGCAAGGGATCCCCTTCCCCAGCCCAGGTTTGCCGCCCAGCCCACCCTGCTGGTGGTGGAAGATTCGGTCAACGTGCGCCGCTTCTTGGCCATGACCCTAGAAAGAGCAGGGTTCCGGGTTGAACAGGCTCGCGACGGACAAGAGGCCCTCGAGCACTTGCAGAGAGGAATTCCCATCCGAGCGGTGATTACCGACATTGAAATGCCGCGGCTGGATGGCTTTGGCTTGCTGGCCCAGATTCGTGCCCACCCCCTGTATGACCAGCTTCCCGTGGTCATGCTCACCTCCCGCAGTGGCGAGAAACACCGCCAACTGGCCCAGCGGCTGGGAGCCAGCGCCTACCTCTCCAAGCCCTTCCAGGAACAGGAGCTGATCCAAAAGCTGCGGCAACTGCTGCAACCAGCCTCTTCGGCACCTTCCACCGGCGTTTTGATGGCGAGGTAGTCCATGCCCCTGCTTTCCCCTCTGCGCCTGCGTCGTCTGGCTCGGCAAGAACAACTGAGAAACCGGCAGACCTTGATTACTTTCCAACTGGGCTCCTACTGCTTCGGCCTCCCTGTTGATCGGGCGCGGCGAGTTTTTAGCTGGGCAGAGTTTCAGCTTGCTCAGGAGGGCGGCCCCCAGCTTTTGGATACCGGTCGTTTGTTGCTGGGCCGAGGGATCCCTTTTCAACCGGAAGGGGTTATTCTGTTGCAGCCAGGCAGTTCTGAGGACGGATTGTCCGACCAGATCGACAACCCAGAAACAGGGGCTCTGCCCATTCCCACTCAGCCCCTCCTGCGCCGTCTGCCCTCTTCCCAGTTGCAGCCTCTCCCCAGCCGCTATGCAGCTCAGGCCCGCCAACGGGGTATTGTGCAGTGGATCCCGCCAGCCGAAGGCCAGCTCCCCCTGTTGGTGTTCGACCCTCATCTCTGGCCTGCCTGTTCTTGAGCGGGGAGAAGGGGCAGTTGCAGCTCTGGATTCTCCACGCGGGTTAGCTCCCAGCGAAAGGGCTCCCCACCCCGTCGCTGCCAATTCAATCGGAAGGGTTGCTCCAGCGCATTCACCTGATCCCGCGTCAGGTTGGCCAAGGGGCCGCCGGATCCCTCGATAACAAACCAGAGGGTGGCCCGTCCTTGGCGACTGGGATCCCCTGGGTCGAGCTGCACCTGCAGCGCTTGGGGTTGGAGGCGCAAGCGAAAAAATTGGCCGAAGATCTCGCGGCTGTAGGCCAGCGCCCGCTGCTTGTTCAGGCCCCAACCATCGCTATAGGCCTCAGAGACCAACATCTCCACCTGATCCCAGTTGCGCTGCTCCACCGCCCGCAGCAATCTCTGGGTGTGGGCCCGGATTTGCCGCTCAGGCCGCCCGTATTGCCAAAAGGCTCCCACCCCGATAGCCAAGACGACGGATCCCACCACCCCCCAGCGCAGCCAGGGGGGAAGGGGTGAAGGGGGAGAAGAGACAGAAGCAGACAAGGGATCCCTCTTGGGCAGTAGGGGGATTGCTCCCTCTAGCCTACGGGATCTACATGTGAGAAGATCAAAGCCTGACCCCGAAATCTGTGCAGCCTCTGCCGGTCACAGCACGCTCCCGAAATTTAGCCAACCGGTCATGACCAAGTCCAACGACCGCCTACTGCTGGAGTTTGAGCAGCCTGTCGCCGCCCTAGAACAACGGATTCAGGAAATTCGGGCCTTGGCAGAAGAAAACGACATCGATGCCTCTGAGCAAATTCGCCAATTGGAAGCCAAAGCCGAAGAGCTGCGCCGTGAGATCTTCAGCCAGCTCACGCCAGTAGAACGGCTCCAGGTGGCCCGTCACCCCCGCCGCCCCACCACCCTGGATTACGTACAGACCATCTGTGACGACTGGTTTGAGCTGCACGGGGATCGCCACGGCCAGGACGATCCAGCCATTGTGGGCGGGTTGGCCAAGCTGGGGGAGCAGCCGGTGATGATCCTCGGCCACCAAAAGGGTCGCGACACCAAAGACAACATCCACCGCAACTTTGGGATGCCCAATCCCGCCGGCTACCGCAAAGCCCTGCGGCTGATGGAACATGCCCACCGCTTCGGCCTGCCCCTGCTCACCTTCATCGACACGCCGGGGGCTTACCCAGGCGTCAAGGCGGAAGCTGAGGGCCAAGGAGAGGCCATTGCCACCAACTTACAAACCCTCTTTCGGCTGGAGATCCCCATCATCTGCACCGTCATCGGCGAAGGGGGATCGGGCGGAGCCTTGGCCATTGGGGTGGGCAACCGCATCCTGATGTTCGAGCACGCCGTCTACTCCGTGATCTCGCCGGAAGGCTGCGCGGCTATTCTCTGGAAAGACGCCAAAAAAGCTCCCCAAGCGGCGGCAGCCCTGCGCATTACCGCCCAAGACCTGCTGCAACTGGAGGTGATCGACGAGATCCTGCCAGAGCCGGTTGGCGGCGCCCACCGCGCGCCCTTGGAAGCTGCTCAAACCCTCAAAGAGGCTCTTCTCAGGCATCTCAAGGAACTTTCTAGCCTGAGCGGGCGAGAATTGCGCGAGGAGCGCTACCAAAAGTTTCGCCGCATGGGAGCATTTCTGGAGCTTTCTGAATAGACTTATGCATCCCTGATTTATAGTCGTTTCAGATTAGGGTGAGACACCTGGGCCATTGATCGCGCCAGCGGGACGGAGTCCTTGAAAAGCCTTTTGGCCCCCTGCATTATTGCTCTGCAACGCCGATGCGACCAACATTTTAGGCGTGGGTGCAGTGTCCTGGTTTGAACTGAAACGACTATATTTGGGGTTTAATTTGGGGTTTATTCGAGGGGAGAGGCCCTTTAGGAGCTGCTCTGGGATGAACTTCCGAAAGCACTCCGCGCCCTCAACCTGACCAAGAGGGGGCTAACTCCTACCAGGTTACCCGATCCCGCAGCTGCTCAATCCGGGCTGGGCCAATGCCATTGACCCGTTGCAGATCCTCCAAAGAGGAGAAGGGGCGGGCCTCGATAATGCGCTGCGCCAGGGCGGGGCCAATGCCGGGCAACTGTTCCAGCTCCGCCGCCGTGGCCGTATTCAGGTTAACGCGAGGGGATCCCCCAGGAGACGCCACCGGAAAAGCAACCGACGGGGAAGGGGATCCCGCCTCAGGAGGAAGAACGACCTCGACTTCCAGCAGCTCCGGCTCCGGTTCAGGCAAGGAAGCGGCAACGGGGACGGGGTTGGGGCAGCGACGGGACGCCTCTTCTGCCTGCTGTTGCAAGCGGCGGCTGGGGCCAAAACGGGCCTCGGCCATCAGCCGGTCGAACTCCCGCACAAAGTGATCCACCACTCGGCCATTGCGGATGATCAGGAAGTTTTCGTCGTTGAGGTGGTTGGCCGAGACCGACCAGTTGTGGGATCCGGTGATCACCGTGGCCTGAGGAGTGCCGGGATCGATGATGGCAAACCTATGGTGCAGCTTATCGCCGGGGGCGAGGTTGGGTATGCCTACAGACTGGGCCGGCAGCGTCCAGGGCAGGCGCGCCGCCTCCACCTGGCACTTTTCGTCGGGGAGCAACAGCCCCCACATCTCCAGGGTGCGGCTGTAGTCGCGGAAGGCAAAGCCGGGATCGAACACCCCGCGGATCTCCACGTTACGCTCCTGGCGCAGTTGCCTGAGCTGGTTGGCAATGCCCGGATCCGTAAAGACGAACAGAGCCAGATCCACCTGTCGCCGGGCTTGGGCCAGGGCGGCGGCAATAATGCCGTTGGAGGTGGCTTCATAGGGCAGGGAGCGGCTGGCAGGAGAAAAGTGAACCCCCACAATGGCATCGCCAAGGTACACCGTTTCCAGGGGACGCTTGAGCTTTTGCACGCCGAAGCGGCTATCGGGCAGGCCGCCAGGACCATCGCCCCACATGAGATCAAATTCCTCGGTGTAGAGGCGGGCCAGCTCCGGGCTGTCCAGCAGCAGCAGATGGTTGGCATTGCCGACACTGCCAGGCGCATCAAAGTCCCCGTGAATATCAGAGAGGGTGAAATTGGCCGAGCCGGTCAAGACTTTCTGCCCGTCGATCACCACAAATTTGTGGTGCATCAGGCCGCTGCCCTTGGAGCCATCGGCGGTATCATCCAGCCAGGGCACCCGCCCCCCATCCAGCAAGGCGTACACATCTCGGCTGGCAATCTCCTCGGGAGAAAACCGTCCATCGCGGTTCACATCCACCAGGTTGCGGTACTCCTCGAACTTGCGACGGCTGCGCTCGTCCAGCGCCCGCACTTCGGCAGGGGTGAGCTGGTGCCAGGCCCGCACGTAGGTGTTTTCGGTAATGAAGCGCACCGGGATCCCCGCCTGCCGCCGCTCCACCAGAGCCTGGGCAATCAGGGGTAGGTTCAGCTCCTGCACGGCAATATCCACCGACTGCCGAGCGGAGCGAATCTGGGAAATGATCAACTCTTCCAGGTTGTAGCCATAGCGGCGGATCTGGCGATAGGGATCCCGATAGGTGCTCTCGCGGCTTTGGTTGAACACCACCCGGATGCGGGGGTGCTGCGGCAGAGGGGCCAGGGTGGGCAGCTCCGGCTCTTGGGGGTAGGGTCTGGCCCGAGGACCCACCCAGTAGCCGATCAAGACCAGAATGAGAAGCAGAGCAGCCCAGGGCAGCCAGCGGCGGAGTTGCCGCAACCACGACTGGATCCCGTTCATCGAAAAAACTAGGCTGTGTTTACTTTTAGTATGAGGTGAGGATAGTTTTTGGGCAAGGTCTGATGAGTTGCCTTGTCATAGATGACAATAAATAGCAAAAGATTCTGGCTTTTCTGCGAACAGAACCCCACATTGGCAAAGAGGCAGGATGCAAGCGGTTTATCGAGGGCGTGCTGTGGATGGCTCGTTCTGGCTCCCCCTGGCGCTACCTCCCGGAAAGATGTGGAAAGTGGTACACCGTTTACCCAAGATTCCATCACTGGAGTCGCTTGGGAGTCTGGGAAAGAATGTTTCAGTTCTTCATCACAGAACCCGATTGAGAGCATCTTATCCTGGACTCAACTATCGTTCGTGCTCACCCCTGTGCAGCCAGAGGGGAGCAAGCCTTGGGCAGGAGTCGAGGTGGATACAGCTGGCAAAAAGAACGCACGAAAGTGATAAGGGAGAGTCGGGTGGTGATTCCTTCTAGGAAGAAGAGGAGGGTGGTGCGAGATTACGACCGGCATGTTTACAGAGAGAGGCACCTAGTAGAGTGCTTTTTTCAGAAGCTAAAGCAGTATCGGCATTTGTTTTCTCGTTTTGACAAGTTGGCCAGGAACTTCTTGAGCTTTCTCTACTTCGCAGGTGCTCTCTTCTGGCTAAAGATCAACACAACCTAGGTCTGAAACCCCGCTCTTGAGGGCGGCTTTACTCTCCATAAAACCTCCAGGAACAAAAGCATAAGTACCGCACATCCTCTCTTTTGGCGCTCTGCGTCAACCTCTTCCCGCTCCGTAAGCAATGCAAACTTAACCTCCCCCCAGAACTGCCACCCACAAAAGTGAGCCCCCACCTGGGATGACGCACCAAACTGCCGCGCTTCAAACCCAGACTGATAGTCCCCCCGTAGGGCAGTCTTTTCCCACCTTTGGCCGGTTGCAAACGATGCAGTTGACGACGATGAAACCGTAGAGGAACTACTATGAGCATCTGCCGGTTGTCAGGTTGCAGGTGCCCACCGGTTACGGAGTTAGCCAACACCCACGCATCCACGCAGTGAGCCTCAAAGACCTCGGCTGTCTTTTTGTTGGTTTTCTTCAGCCCAAGGGCGTCCCGCATCTGCTGGGTTTCCCACCCTGAGCGGATCAACACTTGCCCCAAGCCCGCTAGTTGTTGATAAAACCACTGCTTACCCACCTCTAGGGGGGAGAAAGACACGTCCCAGCGACGCTGGCCTGAGGTCTTCGCCTTAATGTCCTCCACCACAAATACGGATATGGGAAACAACTTGCTCAGCCACCTGGCAAGACAGAGCTTCCACTGCCACCGAGCCTTGGTGGAAGGGGGCAATCCGCCTCTAGCCCGGTTCGCTCTCGGTTGCCGACAGGGCGTTTGGCGATACCGCCTCAACCGACGCATGTTTCGACGCTGCTCAACATGCTCCTTCACCCAATTAACCGCGTCCGCTTGGATGTTGAGGTAGGTGTGTGCGGCTGATTTGACCGACCACCCTTCTTTCTTGCTTCCTGGGTCAATACCGACGGCTATGGGTTGGGTTTGCCGGTCAGAAGGTTCCCCGTTGAGACGAACACAAAACACCCCTCTCTTCCAAAAGGGAGTAGCCTTGCCGGATTTAACCCACCGCCTCGCCCGGCTGGGAGTGGTCGGCATGAGGGGGTTTTGGTTGTGGTCTACGACGGGCACGAACATGCGGTAAGTCTCCTTGCGGAGTATGTACATCCCTTCGCCCCTGGCCGACGTAGAGGTAGCAAACTAGGGAAGCATTCGCTACGTACTTTGGGCTGCCACGCCCAGTCGGCTCAGTCTCCTTCAAACGCCCCCCATGACTGGGTTGCTTGGGCAGGCTAGTCTTTCCTTGCCCTTGGGGTTTCAGGCTGGCTAGGCCCTACTCCCACAAGCCCCCAGCTAAGAATGGGGGTACTTGACGGCCTTTCTCCTCTCCAGCAATCACAGCCCCAGGATACCGAACTTTACGGCAGCTGTTTCTGCGCCAAGGTGCTCTCTGCTCTACTCTAGGGCCACCCGTGAGAGAAAGGCTTTTGACCGCCGATATTCGAGCTGCCAACGGCATCATCCACGTCATCGACGCCGTCTTGATCCCACCGCGTTAGGCATTGGGTCACCACCTCGAGCATCATAGAGGCAGCGAGATCTGGCGCTTTATTGAGGAGACCCAGCGTGGAGCGGCCTAAGTGGGTAGCAATTGTTACAGGGATCCTGGCCATTGCCTTGGGGGTGGGCTATTTGCTGCTGGCGCAGCTCTTGGATTATCGCGGGGGCGAGTTTTTGCCGGCACCGCTGGAGCCGCCAGGGATTTTGGGAGAGGGACTTAGGCTTTTGTCGGGGATCCCTGCCTCATTTGGCGGGTTGAGCTGAGGGCGTTTTCGACGCCCCGCTCTCTCCTTTGGTCTCCTGCTCGACTGCGCCCTAGCCAGGTTCTTGACAAAAAAGCTCTCGACAAAATTGTATGCTCAGCTACAGCAAGCCCTATGCTGGAGAAGCAGCTTGGATGGCCCAGCAATTTTGGGTTTCTTGATCTGAAGATTCGGGCAGGCTGTGGGTTGGGATGGTGTTGTCGCGCTCCACTTGGGTGTGGTTATGGGCAGGGCTGGGTTTGGCGGCCCTGAGCCAATATCTGCAGTGGGTTGGCGGGATCTACAGCTTCGTGGCTCCCCACTCCGAGCCTCTTGCGGATCTGGTGGTGGGCGCCATCCTTGGGGGGACAGCAGCAGCAGGTCTGGCAGCGCGCCATTGGTGGCAGCAGGCTCGCCGACGGCAAAGTGCTCCAAGTCAGCGGACACAACCGCTGCGGCGGGTTAAGTTAACGCGGAATCAGGTGCAAGCCGATCTGGAAGATGCCGATCGCCTGATCCAGAAGTTGCAGAATGACATCAGTCGCCGTGCCCTGCGCGCCAAGCTACAAGAGATCGATCAGCGGCTCAGCCAGGAGGAATTGCATCTGGTGGTGTTCGGCACCAGTTCTGCCGGCAAGACCTCGTTGATCAATGCCTTGATGGGCCGACCGGTGGGCGAAACAGCCCCCACCCTGGGCACCACCCGTCAGGGATCCATTCACACCTACCAATTGGAGGGCTTGAACAGCCCCATTTCCCTTACCGACACACCTGGGCTGCTGACGATTGGAGGGGCAGGGGAAGCGGAAGCCCGCGCCTTAGCCCAGAAAGCCGATCTGCTGATCTTGGTGGTGGCCGGGGATCTGCTGGCTTCGGAATATGCCGAAATGCTGGAGCTGGCCCGGCTGGGCAAATCCACCATCCTGGCCCTCAACAAAACCGATCAGATGCTGCCGGAGGATGTGGAGACCATCTTGACCCATTTGCGCCGGCGCACTGCCGGTGTGATCCCCGCCGAACAGGTGGTGGCCATCGCCGCCGATCCAGAACCCCTGAAGGTTCGCTACTACTCCGAAGATGGCTCTGTGCGGGAAACTTGGGAGCCGCAGCCCCCCGAGACAGAGGCCCTCATCCAACAGATGGCTCAACTGCTGCAGCAGAAGGGATCCCACCTGCGCTTGGCCAATGCTCTGTTGCAAACCCGAACCTTGACCGAAGCTGCCCAACAGGCCCTACAGGAGGAGCGCTGCCAGCAGGGTCGCCAGATCGTGGAACGGATGCAGTGGGCCACCGCTGCTGCCCTGGCGGCAACCCCTCTTCCTGCTTTGGATGTGCTGGCAGGAGTGGCCATTCAGGCACGCATGATCGGGGAACTGCACCAGGTGTTTGACCGACGCATTACCTTACGCCGGGCCCAGCAAATCGCCCAGAGTTTGGCGCAAATGGTGGTGCAACTGGGGGGGCTGGAGCTGGCCACTCAGGCTTTGGGCTCTCTGCTCAAGGCCAGCCCCTTGATGGTGATGGGGATCCCCCTGCAGGCGGTGACAGGGGCCTATCTGACACGGGTGGCGGGGCTCAGTTACCTAGAGTGGCTGTCCTCTGGGGATCCCTGGCAAGAGGAAATCCTGCAAGAGCGGATTAGGCAGCAGCTCCAAAACCGTCATCCTCTGGCCTTTCTCACCCAACTGGCCCGCCAAGCCCATTCCAGCAGCTAGTCCAAGCATCCGTCTTTTCGCCGCCACAGGCCCAACCTATCCCGTTCTCCGCCCGCTGCGGAAAATCCATTACTCCATTACACTGAATACAGCTTTCTAAATATTTTTCTGATACAGCTTTTTCTGGGCTTGACTTTGTAGAAGTTCTGTAAATCAGCGGGATCCAAGTCACAGAAGAGAGAACATTAGGAACATTAGTCAGTGTTGCCGGAAAAAGCTGCCCAGGTCTTATCATGGGTCAAACCAAGCCCATCATCCTGTAGTCTGCTGCCCTAAACTGGCTCCGTTTGCGCCTTATGTCTTCCATCAACCCGACCTTGCCCATTCAGTGGATCGACGCGGATTCGGGAGAGGTGGTGGAAGAATGCCCTTGGGAGAGCAGTCCCCATCCGGGCACCTACGTCCAACTGGCAGAGCAGCACTACCTGGTTCTGGAAAAGCGTCATTCCTACCGGCTCCGGCAAGGCAAATACCACCTGTGTGGGATCCGCGCCCTGGTGCGTTCGGTCACCCCACCTCAGGAAGTGGGAAGGTTCCTGGGGGATCCCTCCTGTCGGTTTAATGCTCACTCGCCCTTGCTGCGTTGTGCCGTCAACCCCAGCGGGCCCTGTCAGGGCTGCCCCCACTACGAGTCGGCCCCGCGTTGCTAGCCCTCCAGCTCCAGAGCCAACACCTGGGTCAGCGCACGGTTGGTCTTTTCGCGAAACTCGGCCACGCTCACCCGTCCCAGCAAATACACGGCCAGCAACATCACCGCTGCCTCCACCCCAAAGACGGTGGCATAGGCAAGCACTGAAGAAGTGGGGAAGAGAATGCGCCCCAGATCGAGCAAAGCCCCGCCGAGCAAGGTGGAAACCGCCTGGGACATGGCCTGGGCCAGACCCCAAGCCCCGATAAAGGTGCCTGCCGTCTCCGCTGCCGTCAAGTCCAACATGAGGCTAATGGCGCCATTGGTGGTGATCCCAGAAGCCAAACCAAACAGGATCATGCACAGTTGCAACAGCCGTGAATTGCCTGTAAACCCTGAGGCAATGGTCAGCCCAAAAGAGATGGCCACCAGCAGGCAGCCCAGACGAGCCGTTGTCTGCTTGCCCAGCTTGGGCACGATGAAAAATCCGGTCAGCACAATCCCTGCCAAAATACCCAGGCTCCAAAAGGCATTGAGTTGGGTGCTCTGGGCCACCGTCATGCCAAACACCTCGCCGCCATAGGGTTCTAGGATCGGCTGTTGGATAAACAGGCCCATGGTCATCAACACCAAGAAGCCGAAAAAGATCAGGGTTTGGCGGCTGGCGGTCAGCACCTTGATGGCCGTACCCAGGGTGATTTGGTCTTCTCGTCCGGCCAGGGTGGAACGGGATCCGTAGCGGGAATAGCGCTTTTCCACCCCCCAGGTGGCAACCACCCCCAGCAGGATCACCACGGCTGGAATGATGATGAAGAGGCGATTAATGGTGCTCTGCAGGTTGTCCGGATCCAAGCCCCGCAGCAGCACCGCCGAGCCAATCGCCCCGCCGGCAATCCCCACCATCAACATGGACCAGACGATCCCCACCAACTTAGAGCGGTTGTCCTCGTCTGACACATCCACCAGCAAAGCCGCAAAAGGCGTGGAGCAGGCGCTGAGGCAGAGACCATAAAGGGCAAACATCAAACAGGCCAAGCCTATCCAGCCATAGGTGGCTCCAGACCAGCCCGTAGCCGCAAAGCTATCCCCCAAACCCCACACCACCTGCACCCCCAGGAAGATGCAGACCGCAAACAGCACCGATCCCAGACGCACATAGCCGGTGCGATGCAGGCCAAACAGGGGCTTGGCATCCGAGAGCTGCCCAAACCAAACCCGAGCCGGGGAGACCAACTGGTGCATGGCCAGGGATCCCCCCACCACTGTGGCCGGGATGGCCAGCAGATCCGTGTCGATCATGACGCGGTTCAGCACTCCCAGAGTGAGCAGCGACATCATTCCCAAGCCCATCTGAAACAGGCCCAGGCGGAACATAACATGCAGCGGCAAGGGCTGAACCTGCGCCTGAGGCTCTGGAGAAGTTGAAGTTACAGAAGCGTTGACCTCGGGATCCCGGCGAATACTGGCCATGATCTGGAATGATTCGAAAGGGTGCTACAGCCTTTTATCGTAGCCCAGGCAGCCTGGGATCCCGGCAAAAGCATGGGGTTGCCAAAAGTGAAACCGCCACGTCCTCTCCCCTTTTGGGAGCTATTGTCAGGGTATAGTCCCCCAATTTCCAATCCTCAGGAATATTGCTATGCGCGCCCCCATCCCCTGGCTGCTGAGTTCACTGAGCTGGGTGGGCATTTCCCTGGCCGGAGCAGCCCTCGTCCCTACACTGATGGTGTCCACCTCGCAGGCAACCCCTATGGATTTTCCGCTCCACCAGTCCCTTTCTTCCCCCACTCCTTCAGAGTGGGCGGAATACTTGGCCTACAGGCAGGTCATCGACCGGACGATCTCCATGACCTGGGATCCGCAAGCGCGAGCCTTGGCAAAGCAGTATGGGCTGGATATCGTCAACATCACCTGGGAAGATACCGGACGCCACAAGGGATCTGCCCTTGGCCCCAACATCAGCGACATGACCATCCAGGTACAACAGCTCAACCCCAGAACGGGTCACTACGAGCTGAGCTTGATGCCGGTGATCCGCTACCACAACTTTGCCGATCTGTCTGCCGACCTGCCCCTCGATAGCCTACAGGTGCTGGTGGGCAACGAAAAAGGAAAACCCCTGCAACCCGTGTCGCTGCGAGAGCTGCTGGGGAATCTGCGCCGCTACTTACATGATCCCGGCTCTTGGGCCGGCAACCGGAACTCCCTGCTGGCTCCACGGGATAGCCATGTGTTGGTGAGCGCCCAAGCTGCCTTTTTGCCTATCCCTGCCGGGGGATCCGCTCAATTCAACCCGGTGTTGTTCAACTACCAATCCTATCCCGGTAACCCAGCCGTGCTGGCAATCTTGGCCACCCGCGAGGGCACCAGCATTACGGTGATCGAGAACCGCACCGAAGATAGGGTGGGCGGGGCTATTTGGGGCCAGCGCCTTTTCTTCAATCAAAACGGTGAACGGGCCAGCCTCACCGGGCAGCGCCTCAGCGATTTTCGGGCCGAGCAAGCCGCCAACCCAACCCCCAGAGATCCCCATTCGGCGGAAGTAGCAGAAGAAGCCCTGAACCTGGTGATGGTGATCCAAGTACCTGATACATTCACGCTGAACTCTCCTGAACATAGTTCAGGAAAGAAGCGATCGCATCCTGCCTATCTCTGTTCGCGTCAGCGGGACGGAGTCCAAACAGGAAGGCGGTATCCCGCAAAGCCCTGAGGAATACCCCCCGAGCGCTTTCCCCCTTCACTTCCCGGCAACCGTTGCGGTGGACTCAAGGATCAGGGGGAAACTTGGTCTACTATATCCCTCTCAATGACTTTTGCCAAACCGCCTAAAGCTCAGTAAATTCAGCAAAGTTCAGGGTTTTGGGGGTTAGAGGCATGCTCTCCAGCAGCGGCAGCCGCCGCGAAGGGAAGTTGAGGATATCTCTGTCAAGTTTTTCGGACTCGCAGCCGACCTGGCCGGCCTCAGCAATGTAGAAGCCGCTGTCATTGGACATGGAGAGGTAGAGGGCCCCTTCACCGAGATCAACAACCTGGACATCGAGCGGGATCCCCGCTTTCCCATTCGGGTCACGGTCCAGTTCTACAAAGCCACCGACAATGGCGTGGTCTCCGCCGAGGACATGGCCCAAATCCACCATCAAATTGCCCGCGTCTATCGAGAGGCCGACTATGTGGGCAGCTTGGTGCTTCAGCGGGACACAGGCCGACCTACGGAGTACGACCGTGATGCAGAGACAGAGCGCCCCTTTCCCTTTCCTGGGTGGCCCTAGTATCAGGGCCTACTGCGCATTCTTCCCACAACCTGCAAGCGAGGGGCAGCATCTTCTCGCCCTAGAGTTTCTCTACTACACTGACAACTGACCTGGTGCCAAGAGGAGGGGGTGTCGGCCCGATATCCTCGGCAAGGTCTGGGTCTGTAGAGGCGGTTGCCAAAGTATCCTCTTTTGAGGCGGAGGTGCTTGCCTGTACCAGCTCTTGCCCAAGGCAGTGGGGAGTTTTTCCTGCAACACTATGGCTGACGCAGTTCCCGTTCGGCGCTACGACCTGTTTGTGCAGGCTTCCCGGCTGCTGCAGCGCTACCGGCAGCTCACGCCGGAACTCCGTCCGATAGGGCTGGAGGTGGCCCTGGCCATCCAGTATCACCGCGCTCAGGCCGGATCGGGATCCCTGCTGCCTTGGGTGGGATCCCCCCGCGGACTGCCCTTGCAGCAAGTGGCCCAGCGCATTTGCGACCCGTTTTACAGCAAAACCCACCCTCTTTTACCGACCTTGCCCGAAACCGGCGAGCCTTTGGTGTGGCCTCTGTTCAACCAAGGGGAAAACGGCTTGATCCGGCCCCTGGCCCCGAGCAAAGTGGGCGGGAAACTGGCGGAACGGCGCTGGCTCAAAGCCTGCAACAGCCAGGAAGGGATCGGCTGTCATGCCTTGGCGGCCCACCTGTGGCAGGACGAGCGCTTTTTGGCCGAAGACCGGGATCTCTGTCCTTTCCGCCTTTATGATGGGCGCTACCCCTTGAGCGTGGATCAAGGGCGACAGACTTGCGGCTTTGACGATCACCCCTGTGGCTGGCAGCCGGGACACCCCAAAATGTTGCAGGTGGTGGGCAAAGGCAAACAGGCCGAGATCCTGCTCCCCCACTGGACGGATGACATGTGGGCGATGCTCATTCCCTCCCATCGTCCGCTGCCGATTTACCCGCTCTTGGTGATGCTTTACTTTGGCCAAGAAACTTTGCAAAAGGGGCGGAGCAGCCTCTCCATCGAGCAATTTCGTCTGGATTTTCAGTTCAGCCAGTCTCAACTGCGCCTGTTGTTCGACACCCACCCTGAGCACCCCTTGAATCGACACCTGCTTACCTGGGCTCAGCAGCCAGAGGTGGAGTGGGGATCCACAGAACTCTTGCCCCAGATGCCGCCCCTCCTGCATCAACCTGCTGGGGGCAAGGTGGTTTTGGATCCCGATGAGCCGCCCCAGTTCCGCAGCAGTGGGATCCCTCACAGCGCCGGGACAGACCCGCTGATGGCAGAACGCCGCCGTCGCCGTCAGTTGGAGCGCAGCGAGCGCCACAACGAGATCTTGCACCAGTTTCGCCGCTGGTTCCGCCTGGCAGGATTGGAAGTCCGGGAGGATCAGCATACCTTTGACTTTTTGGCCGTGGCGGACGGGCATCTGCTTTTGGCCGAAGTAAAGCTCCTGCACCACAAGGATGCGGCAGAGGCTTTGCAGGAAGTGGTGGGACAGTTGCTCTACTATGAGCGCTTTGCCCTCGGCCCCTGGATCGAGCAGGGCTTTTCCGTCCAGAAGGCCGCCGTTTTCGATGGACCGCCGCCGGATCCCTATGTGCGATTTCTAGAAGACCTGGGCATTGCCACCTACTGGATCAACGAGCAGCAGATGATCGATGGGCCAGAAAACTCTTTACGCCTGCTGCGCCAGATGGGGGTGCGGGTACGACCGGATCCCGAATTGGGGGATTAGGGGAAAAAGCCTGCCCATGTTCTCCCCTGAGTTTTGACTCAGGCGGGGGTAACTTCTTGTCTTCTTAAGCGTACCTTAGCTGCCCCTTTACTCAGATTCCTTCCTGAAGATGGTATCCATACAGACGGTAAAAATACGGGATCCTTTGAAGTTTCGGGAGGAGTGAAGCAGATGTGGTCTAGGGTTACTTCGCGTCGTGTTGCCCAATCAATTGCGGTGCTAGTTTTTGGTTTGGTGCTTTTGGTTTCTCTGCAAGGGTTCGGCTCCAGAAGAACTCTTTTGCCAATACTTACACCTGTGCCCACACCGACCCCGACTTCAACACCCACAGCCACGCCAACACCGACGCCCACGCCGACCCCGACTTCAACACCCACAGCCACGCCAACACCGACGCCCACGCCGGGAGGCTGTGATCCCAACGCCAACCTGATCCCAGTTGGCACTGTCCAGGGCACTGGCTTCACTTCCCCCCTGGTGAACCAAACAGTCACGGTTTCTGGAATCGTAGTAGGAGACTTTGAAAATGAGGGGGTGGCTGGCCAAACCTATCTCCAGGGCTACTACCTACAAGATGATGGTGACGGGAATCCCGCCACATCAGATGGCATCTTCGTTTTCAGTGGCACAGCTAATAACGTCAGGCTTGGGGATAGGGTTCAGGTGACCGGAACGGTTGCTGAGTTCCGCCAGCAAACCCAGCTCTCCAACGTCACCAGCTTTACTGTCTGTAGCTCTGACAATCCGTTGCCGGCCCCAGTGCAGATCTCTCTACCGCTGACTGCGGAGCAAAGGGAAGCTCTGGAAGGAATGCTGGTCACATTTGGAAATCAGCCCCTGTTTGTAACCGACTCCTTCTTGCTGGGACGCCACGGGGAGCTGAGTGTGGCCACAGAGCGGTTGTTCACTCCTACGCAAATTGCGGCTCCCAGCCAGGCAGCTGCCATTCAAGCGGAAAACGACCGAAAGCGGATTCGCATTGATGACCGGCTGCTCACCCAAAACCCAGATCCGGTTATCTACCCCACTCCGGGTGGCCTGAGCGCGGCTAACACTGTGCGCGGCGGCGATCGCGTCAGCAACATTACCGGGATCATGACCCAGTTGCGAGGCCGGAATGTCAGTGGCGATGTGGATGCGACCATCGACTACCGTATCCACCCCAATGATCCCAACAACTTGCCCAGGTTTACAGCCACCAACCCTCGCCCGCAAAACCCACCCTCAGTAGGGGGCTCCCTGAGGGTAGCTAGCTTTAACCTGTTCAACTACTTCAACACCTTCGGCAACGCCTGCTTCCCCAATAACTCCTCCTGTCAGGGAGCCAGCAACGCCACCGAGTTCACCCGCCAGCGGGATAAGCTCATCGAGGCTATTCGCCGCATGGATGCCGATATCGTAGGCCTCAACGAGTTAGAAAACGATGGATACGGTTCGAATAGTTCCATTCAGGATTTGGTGAACGGGCTCAACCAGGTCATGGGGGCAGGAACCTACGCCTTTGTGAATGTTGGAGTGCCCAACCTGGGCGGCGATGCCATCACCAACGGCTTTATCTACAAGCCAGCTACGGTTGAAATTGCCCCCGGCACTAACCCGGCCTTCCTGGACACAGGGGAATTCACCCAAGGCCCCGGACGCTTCCATCGTCCTCCTCTGGCTGTAACCTTCCGGCAGCGGAGCAACAACGCCACCTTCACTGTTGTGGTCAACCACTTCAAGTCCAAGGTTTCTCCCTGCGATCCTATTGACAACGATCCCTTCCAAGGCAATTGCAACGGCAACCGCACCCGGGCCGCTCAGCAACTCTTGAGCTGGCTCGCCACCAATCCAACTGGCTCCACCGATCCGGATGTGTTGATTATGGGGGATCTCAACTCCTACGCTATGGAGGATCCGATCAAAACTCTGGAGGCGGGCGGGTTCATCAACCTCAATGGCTCCAACAGCTACTCCTTTAGCTTCCAAGGACAGTGGGGATCTCTGGATCATGCCCTGGCCAACAGCAGTCTGAGACCCCAAGTTACAGGCTCAGCTAAGTGGCACATCAACGCTGATGAGCCCGTGAGCTTGGACTACACCCTGAGCTTCAAGAGTCCCTCTCAGCAGAGCCTCTTCTACGCCAGCGATCCCTTCCGCTCTTCCGACCACGATCCGGTGCTCGTTGGCTTGAACCTGACTCCGGCCCCAACACCGACGCCGACGCCCACACCGACACCGACGCCCACACCGACACCAACTCCTCCTTCCGTTAACCTGCTTTTGACCGAAGGCTTTGATAACTGCAACCCTGCTCCAGCCGGCTGGCAGATTGTGGATGTGGACGGCGACACCAGTCGTTCCTGGCGTTGTGTCAACTCCCTTGCCGAGGCCAACGCTTTCAACGGTCAGCAACCGGGTAATGACTGGCTGATCACTCCTCCTCTGAACCTGGCTTCCGTCAGCAACCCAGTTCTGACCTTCCGCAATCAGAGTTCTTTTAGCGATAACGGCCTTCCTCCTTCGCAACAACTAAGCGTTCTTTACTCCACCAACTACAGCGGTGCAGGCACTCCAGCGGCAGTGAATGCAGCCACTTGGACTGCTCTGACGATTCCCACTCTCTCTACGGGCAGCTTCGTCGACTCCGGCCCGATTTCTCTGGCTGGGATCCAGCCTTCCAACCGTGTTTACATTGCCTTCCGCTATCGCTCTTCTGGTACAGCTTCCGGCTCGGCCACTCGCTGGCGGGTGGATAGTGTCAACATCTCCGGGAACTAGGTGTGGGATCCTAGTGCCAACCTGAGTCTGATTGGCAGTGGCTGGGAAAGTGGATCTGCTTCCTCAGCCGTAACGCTCTCCTATGTGGTCTTGGCCGGGATCCACCGTTGCTCAGCGGGTTTCGAGCAGAGGGATTGACTTTTGGAGCACGGACTAAAGGGAGAGGAGCCGGGGGTGGTTGCCTTTGGCGGCACGGAGCGCTTAAGACACTTCGGGAGAAAAATGGTTGAGGATCCGGGGGGATTGCAATGTCCTCGTCTCAATCGAAATGACCTCATTATGGGATCCCCACCTGGGCGCAGATTTGCCCCTGTCGGTCGAACAACGTCACCGCCAACAGCAGGGATCGACCGGCATACTTTTGCACATAGCCTGTGGCTCGCTCCAGGATTTGGCGAGCCAACTCCTGCATCACGGGTGCTGCCCAGCCAAGGCCATCCAGATGGTGCACCGCTGCCTCTACTGTCCGCAACTCCAGCACTTGCCGTGCCTGTTCTGCCGTTCCCCCACGCCGGATCAGGGCTGCCGCCAGAATTTCCAAGCGGGCATCGGCCACGTGGCTGGAAGTGGTGAAGATCCCCCCTGCCAGCTTGATCAGCTTGCCGTGGTAGCCGATCAAATGAATGGACTCCGCCCCCCGCAGCGCCGCTTCCACCAGCAACGGCCCTATCCAATTGGCTACTCGCAGGATCTGGTCTTCCGGGATCCCTTGCCGCAGCGCCACTTGCTGCCCATGGCTGCCCACGCAAAAGATCAAATGCTTGTGCCGCTCCAACTTTTGTTGCAGCTCTTGGCGGGCTTGCTCTAAGCTCTCAACACTTGAGGAAGGCTCCACCTCCGCCCGCGTTCCCAACAGGGCCAGCCCTTCCAGCACCCCAAAAGCGGCATTGGAGGTGCGCTCCGCCAGCAGCTTTCCTTCAGGCAAGATAATGCGAACCCGCAACCGGCAATCGGGGAGGATCCCGGGCAAAAGATTGATCTCAAACAAACGGCGGGCATAGGCATAAATGGCCGGGCTGCCATCGGTGCGTCGCCCCAGCCCTTCCCCGGCTTCCAAGATCAAGGGGGGATCCTCGGGATCCCTCTCCTCCAACCTCACCCAAGCCCAGACCGGTGTGTCGCGGGTGAGATCCAGGTGGGGGCCGGGATCCGAGCGGGTAATGGCCAGAGCTGTTGTCTTCTCCAAGGCAGCTACCTGCTCCACCGGGATGTGGATCCGAGCCTCAAGGGACCGGGGCTCAGCCTGCACCGCAACAACCAAGCGCCCCCCTTCCTTCTCCAAAGGGATCCCCAGAAGGTGGTGAAGAGCAGCCCTGGCCGAGGCAACGGCGAAAACGGGCAAGGTATAGCCCCGCGGTCGGGATCCCTGAACAGCATCCTGCATCTGCACAGCTTTTTGCTTCGGAAATGGATGACCGGAAAACCAAAATCTCCGGAAAATGCACACCTCAATTGTGGCTTGTGAGAGAACCCAGGAGTTTCGGGGAACACCTCCCGGAAGCAATCGTTAAATGATCTGGGGGAAGAAGAGGGGATCCGAAATTTGCCTTTTTCAATGAAGGTAGTCGAAAACTGGGGCAGCTATGAGCGAAGCAGTGCAGCACTACCTTGAGCGTCTGGAGTCGCAAATACAGGAGCTAAAAGCTGCCATCGAGCGGATGCCCGAGCAGGTGGTGGCTGTTCTCCTGGCTACCCAGGAAGCCAAAAAAAACACCCCCGCCCCCTCCCGTTACAGCGTTCTAATCTCAGACTTGGTGGAAGATGGCAGCCACAACTTCCTGCTGGATGATGAACCCACCGTGGTGAGCAACCGCAGCATGGGGCATGAGCTGGCCCCCGAAGCCCAAATACAGCGCCTGAGTGCCCAGTTAACCGCTGCCTACAACCGCATTGCCGCTCTGGAAGAGCAGCTCTTGGCCCAGCGCTTGCAACACTAAACCAAACCGACAGTCGTCCGGACCGGTCTGGAAAGGCTTCAACGGGGAACAGCAGAGGGCTTGCCTTTGCGTTGCACATCCTGCATCTGGAAGCCGTGTTTGCGCAGCTCTTGATCCAGCACCAGCTCGTTTTCCACGTGATCCACAAACAACACGCCGTTGAGGTGGTCGATTTCGTGCTGGATCACCCGCGCCAGCAAATCGTCCGCTCGAAGGGTGCGGGGCCGCCCCGTTTCATCCTTAAACGAAACCACAATCCCTTCTGGGCGCACGACCTCGCAAAACACCCCCGGAATGCTTAGACAACCCTCCTGCCCGGCAACGGCCTCGCCAATGTACTCCCGGATCTCCGGGTTGATCAGCACCAGCGGTGGCACCTCCGGCTTATCGGGATAAAGATCCACCACAATCATGCGCTTGGGAATGCCAACCTGCGGAGCCGCCAGACCAATCCCATCAAAGCTGTACATGGTCTGCAGCATGTCCCGGGCAAGCTGGCGGATCTCGTCGTTGACCTGGCTGATGCGCTTGGCCGGCTGCCGCAGCACCTTGTCCCCCATGCGATAAATGTGCAGGGGCGGATGCTTCAGCTTCACTTTGGGAACGGCAACAGAAAGGGTAGCCACCATCCGGCAGATCTCACAGAATAACAGCAGGTATCAGGCCTGGATCCCCATTCTACATTCAGTCCCAGTTGCGCCGAAACCACTGTTGCCTAACTCTCTTCTCCTTTTTGATTTTGAAGAGGGGGTAGAGGCTTGTTTGGGATGATCATGGCTCAGGGTTGCCGTCGCCAGCCTCTGGAAGTCGTTGGGCCTGTTGGTCAATTCCCTGCTTAAAGCCCAAGGCCACTAAAATATTGGAGAGGGTGAGAAAAGCCTCTGCCCCTCCATGCAAGGGATCCACGTTGGCCAGGGAAGTGCCGTAGTGCATCTGAGCGTACAGCCCTGCCGGGATGCTGACGGCCACAAAAAGCAACAACAGCCAAAATCCAACCAAAGCCAAACGTGGGATCCGGCGCAGCCGCGACAGAAAGAATAAAAAGACCAGGTAGGGGAACAAAGAAAGGGCAAATAAACTGTTCATCGCCTAGTCGGGATCCCCCTCCTGTGCAGGCTCATCCACCCTTTCAGCCCGCCAAATGCGGTAAGCAGCCCAAGCCAAGGTGCAGTTGCCCAGCAAGGTCAAGCTGGCCTGTGCAGTCACCACCCAATCTAACTTGGGGTCGTTGTCAAACCAGTGCCAGGTGATCGCGCACATCGCCCCCGACAAAGCGGGCAGCATCGCCCAGCTCAAACTTCGCCATTCGGGCTGGCCCACCCGCTCCCCAAATTGCCACACGAGCACAATAGCAGCGATCCACTCCAAGACGCTGGCAATGTGAATCCACCAGGTGGGAAGCGAAAGGGCGTGCATCAGGCGCTGAGGGAATGACGCAGCAGTTGGCGGTAAGTGGCCTCCTGCAACAGCATTTGCTTGTGCAGTTTGACCAAAATGTCTTTGGCCTGCTCGGGGCTCATGCGAGAAACCAAGGTCTCGAAAGCCCGCTGGCGAAATTGCTGCTCCAAAGAGAGCTCTAGCGTTTCATCCATCATTATCACCTCAGGGTGCTCAGGTAGAGAGGTCTGCAAAGAGTTCCAACAGCGCAGATCTGGCCAGGTAGTGCAAGCAGGATAATACATATCTTAACAAATCGCAACAACGTGACAAGATGCCGGATCTCGACGTGCCGGAAGGGAGCTTGGCCGAGGCGAGGGCAGAGAACCTCAACCCAGTGGCAGAAAAAGTACAGGCCCGTCAAGTTGGACAAAGGTGCATTTTGGATGGGGAAGGGGGAAGATTTTCCGGCAGGGATCCCTTTACATCCTTTCACGTTGTGCGACTTAGCAAGGCTCCATGATAGAAGTGAAGTACTCTGGAGCTTTGTTGCCACCCTTGCTGATTGGTGACTTACTTTGCTTGAATTGCCATGACCATTTTTGTGGGGAACCTAAACTATAAAGCCTCAACAGAAGAACTGAAAGCTTTCTTCCAGCAGAGGTGGAACGTTAAGTCGGTTACAATCCCGATAGACCGAGAGACAGGTCAGACACGAGGCTTCGCGTTTGTGGATCTGGCAACCGAAGCTGAGGAGGACGAAGCCATCGAGAGCGCGAACGGGCAGGAATTCATGGGCCGGCCTCTGCGTTTGGATCGAGCCAGGCCCCGCCGCCAAGCCTAAGCAAAGATTGTTCAACCCTGGGTTTGCCATTCTGGACAACCAAAGGACTCCGTCCCGCTAACGCGAACGGCAAGGTTTATCCCAACAGATGGGAGAGCTGCAAAGTCTCCAAGAGCGCCCAAGATGGTAAGGTTGCTACATCTTTCCGACATTCATCTGGGCAGTGGTCTTGCCTACGGCCACATTAACCCAGCTACCGGCCTGAATACCCGTTTGGAAGATTTTGTAGCTTCTTTGCGCTTGTGCATTGACCATGCTCTCAACCAAGCGGTGGATCTGGTGTTGTTTGGGGGCGATGCTTTCCCCGATGCGACACCCCCCCCTCTCCATCAAGAGCTTTTTGCCCAACAGTTTCGCCGCCTGGCCGATGCAGGGATCCCAACCGTCCTGTTGGTGGGCAACCACGATCAGTACGGGCAGGGACAGGGAGGCAACAGCCTGGCTATCTACCGCGCTTTGGGGGTCTCAGGCTTTATTGTGGGGGACAGACTGGAAACTCATCGGATCGAAACTCGCGGTGGCCCGGTGCAGGTGACCACTTTACCTTGGCTGAGTCGCTCTGCTCTACTCGCCCAACAGGAAAGCTTGGCGCTTGAAGGGGAAATCCTCGCGCATCAGCTCCTGCAGCGCCTCCGCCTAGCCCTAGAAGGGGAGATCCGCACCCTGCAGCCAGGGATCCCGGCGATTTTGTTGGCTCACGTCATGGTGGAGACAGCCCGCTACGGAGCAGAACGCCATCTCTCGGTGGGCAGAGGATTTACGGTGCCCCTTTCGCTGCTGGCTCGGCCTGCCTATCAATATGTTGCCTTGGGGCATGTCCACCGTCACCAGGTGCTGTGTCGGGATCCCTTGATGCTCTATCCCGGCAGCATTGAGCGGGTGGATTTTGGCGAAGAAAAAGAGGAAAAAGGCTGTGTGCTGGTGGAAGTCACCCCTACGGGGGCCAGCTATGAATTTTTGCCCCTGCCAACCCGTACCTTTCACACCATTCGCCTGGATCTGAGCGCAGATCCACCCCAGCAGGCGCAGTCCAAGCTGCTGGCCGCCATCGCCAAGGCCCCCGTGGCCGGCTCCATCCTGCGGTTGATCTACCGCATACGGCCCGACCAGCTAGAGTGCATTGATGAGCGGGCTCTGCACAACGCTCTTGCCCCTGCTTTTAGCTACACCATCGCCCCAGAAGTGGTCAGCCCCAGCCGTATCCGTTTGCCGGGATGGGATCCCAGCCGACTTGAGCCCCTGACGGCTCTGGAGCAGTATCTGGCCGACCGCAGCGATCTGGCCCCCTTGCACAACGATTTGCTGGCCGCGGCCCGTCAGTTGTTGGAGGAATATGTGGATCCTTTACAAGACTGGGCCCCCAACTGGGAGGAGCTGGGATCTTCAAGCCTTGCCCCAGTGGAAGAGGAGCAGTTGCCTTTGTTTTGATTGGTTTTGAGATGCTCTCTTTGTCGCCTCAGGGTTCATAGGGGTGGGGATGGGGGATCCCTGTACGAAGAAATCAGGACAGGAGTGCTTGCCAAAGCTGCGGGCTCCTCAAGTTTCAAGTGATCTGAATCACTTCGAAATGGCAAAAAGCAACACAAACTGGGAATCGGGTTGAAGACGTTGGCAACGACGGCATCAGCTCACTCACAGGGAACTGACTCAGACTGGTAGACCTCACACTGCCAGTCTTTTTTTGTTTGAGGTTTAGGTATTGTGAAGCTGCAGCAAGCAGGGGATCCCTTTCTAGCATTCATGAAATTCCCATCTTCTTTTCTATAGAGTCAGTCTATTAAATCTATAGAGTCTGTATATTAAAAGACAAATAACGATCTGTTCTCGGCAGAGGCTACCAATTTGTCAAGTGGGCGTCAAGTGTGCCAAGTGTACAGAAGGTTGGTTCTCAGGGAATTTATTTTCTCACAACAATAGGTATGCTGTAGAAACAGCATACTATGGAGAAGTAGGTTCTATGGACAGTATCCTTTGGTTTCTCTTGATCGGAGCCCTGGCGGGTTGGCTGGCAGGGAATATTCGACGCGGTTACGGATTTGGATTGATAGGCAACATAATCGTTGGTGTTTGCGGGGCATTTTTTGGCGGGTTCCTCTTCGATTTGCTTGGCCTGTCGGCTACAG
The DNA here is from genome assembly GCF_054060065.1 of Thermostichus sp. MS-CIW-37. NCBI lineage: Bacteria > Bacillati > Cyanobacteriota > Cyanophyceae > Thermostichales > Thermostichaceae > Thermostichus > Thermostichus sp. MS-CIW-37. The sequence goes on from NZ_JBSSCV010000001.1 coordinate 116,985, forward strand.
GTCTTTTGGGAAGTTTGTTGATGGCTACCGTTGGGGCTTTGGTTTTGTTGGCGTTAATTGGCTTCGTTCGTCAGGCTTGATCTTTAAGATGGCCCGCAAGGGCTTGTGTTTCCGTTGGGATCTTGATCGAACATTTAATCGAACATTTACCGGAGAATTTTTATGAGCATTCGTGTTCTTTCGGCAGCGATGATTGGCTTAGCCATCCCCAGCATGGGTCTGTTGACAATGCCATCTGCTTCTGCCCAGCACTTGTTTGATTTGGGAGTGCGCCAACTGCAGCCGGGCACCATCATTCCCGTCCAGAGCTTCAAGGGAGAAGAGCCCCAGTACTTCAGTCCCAACAGCACCCACCCACTTACCCTGCGGGTAGCCCAGGACATCTACAACGGCAGCGGCCAATTGGCGATTCCAGCAGGCAGCGAGGTGCGAGGCAGCTTGCGACCGACTCAGGGAGGGGCCAGGTTCTTCGGCACAGCTTTGATTGCCAATGGGCGACTTTACTCGGTGCAGATGTCTTCTGATTTGATCCACTGATTTGATCCACACTGAGAAAGACCCGCGCCACTATTCTGCCGAAGCGATTGCTCAAGATGCAGCCATTGGTGCTGTGGGGGGTACGGTGCTGGGCTTGCTCACAGGAGGCGTTTCTGCTTTAGGGGTTATTGGCGGAGCTGGAGCCGGAGTGGCGGTGGGCAATATCACGGCACCTCAAGTCGTGGTGTTGCGCCCTAACCAAACGATTAACTTGGCTTTGGACAGTCCGGTGCGTCTGTGATCGACAAATTTTTGATCTGGTTTTGATTTGGTTTGATCTGGAAGCAAAAAGGATCCCGGTTTTAGGCCGGGATCCCTGTTTGGTTTTAGGGATTTTTTCGAGGAACACCACCTTCAGTGCAAGTAGGTGTAGGCCCGCAGATTGTCTTCAAAGTGCTGCTGCAAGGCGCGGGCTTGATCCAGCGTGATCTGCCCTCGCTGCAGGGCGGTCTCGGTGGCGTGGTGGAGGGTCTCCACCAGATCTTCGCTGTTGTACTGCACCCAGCTCAGCACTTCGCCAATGGTGTCCCCCTTGATGACTTGGGAAACGTGGTAGCCGCCGGGGCGGGAGCGAATATGCACCGCGTTGGTATCGCCAAACAGGTTGTGCAGATCTCCGAGAATCTCCTGGTAAGCGCCCCCCAGAAACACCCCCAGCAGGTAGGGATGTCCGTTGGGGTCGTGCAGCGGCAAGACCGAGGTGATCTGCCCATCTTCGCCGAAGAAGCGGTTGATCTTGCCGTCGCTGTCGCAGGTGAGATCGGCCAGGGTGGCCCATTGGCGTGGCTCCTCATCCAGACGGTGGATGGGCATGATGGGGAAGACCTGGTCGATGGCCCAGCTATCCGGCAGGGATTGGAACAGGGAGAAATTGCCGTAGTAGATGCTGGCCAGCATCTCGTCCAGATCCAAGAGATCCACCGCCACCGGATGCCCCGCTTGGTGCTGCTCGTAGGCCAAGGTGCAGATCTTGTCGGAGCAGTTCCAGAACAGCCGCTCCACTTCAGCTCGCTCCTGCAGGCTGAGGGATCCCTCGGTGAACTGACGCAGAGCAGCCTCCTTCAGCTCCTGACAACGGCGATAGTTGACCACCAGAGTATCGGGCTGGATTTGGTAGTAGAGCTGGTTTAGCTTCTGGATCACCTCTGCATCGGAAGTAAGCTGGGTGGGCATCGGGTAGGGGCTGGCAGCGTTGACATCTTGCACGTCAAACACCAGCACCGACTGGTGGGACATCAGGGCGCGTCCGCTTTCGGTCACCAGTACCGGCGGCTGGATCCCGTGGGGTTCTAGGGCGGTCAGCACGGTCTGCACCACGGTGGCGGCGTAGTCCTCCATGCTGTAGCTCTGGGAAAAAGGATTGGGGGACTGGGATCCGTCGTAATCAACCCCCAAGCCACCGCCGATATCCAGGTAGCCCATGGGGGCCCCCAGCTTGACCAGCTCGATGTAGATTTGGCTGGCCTCCCGCACGGCCCGTCCATGCACGCTCACCATCGAGATCTGGGAGCCGATGTGGTAGTGCAACAGGCGTAGACAATGCAGCTTGCCCGCTTCCCGCAGCCGTTCCACCACTTGCAAAATCTCGGTGGCCGTCAGGCCGAACTTAGCCCGATCCCCAGCCGAGGTGCCCCAGCGTCCACTGCCCTGGGCGGAGAGCTTGGCCCGTACCCCCAAGATGGGGTCAATGCCCAGTTGGTCGGCAGCCTGCAGCGCCAGCTCCAGCTCTTGCAGCCGCTCCAAAACGATGATGGGTGTGCGCCCCAGCCGCTGGGCCAAGAGAGCCGTCTCCATAAAATCCCGGTCTTTGTAGCCGTTGCAGATCAGCAAAGCCCCGGGAGTATCCAGCAAAGCTAGGGCAATCAACAGCTCCGGCTTGGATCCCGCCTCCAGGCCAAAGTGGTAGGCACGACCGTGTTTCACCACTTCTTCTACCAGGTGGCGCTGCTGGTTCACCTTAACGGGGTAAACCCCCCGATAGACGTTGGGGTAGCCAAAGCGCTGGATGGCCTGCTGAAAGCTCTCGCAAATTTGCCGCATGCGGTCGGCCACGATCTCGGGAAAGCGAATCAAGAGGGGCAACTGCAGGCCCCGCGCCACCAGATCCATCACCAAGTGGTACAGGTCAATGCCCGGTTCCTGCTGCTGTAAGCCCTGTGGGGTCACCTCCACATGACCGGCGGCGTTGATACGGAAGTAGGGATCCCCCCAACCTGAGATGCGATAGAGCTTTTCGCTGTCTCGCAGTGTCCAGGGAGAACGAGTCAAAGTCGGCATAGTAGTCCCCCAGATACCGAGATGTGAACAGCGCAGGATTTCTGCACAGAATCCACAATATATTGCCTTATTCCAGAATATGTCAAGATTTTTCTGGTGCGGGGGGACTCAGGCCCAAAAACCGCTAAGCCTTGCCAGACAAGGCTTTGGCTTGGGGATCTCTGTGCAACTGCCGCAGAACTCAGCTCGCTCAATCTCTTGTTTGCGCTGTTTTTCTTTGTTTTTCTCTTGAATTCTCCATTTTCTGTCTTTCCTTTCTGGACTTGGGTTGGATCCTGAGTTTTGCTGGGAAGCGTAGCGAGGAATACGGGGATGGCGCAGAGGGAAAAGACAGCCACCTGGGGCAAGTGGACCTACGCAGGGGATCCCACTGGCAACCCTTGACAGGGCCCCGCAGGCAAGACAAGGATCGGGGCGGTGACCTCGGAGAACCTGAACCATGGCTCAACTGCCCCGCTTCCGTCGCCGAGAAGTGTTGCTTTCTTTATTGGCCACCGGCGCTACCTTGAGCGCCTGCCAAAGGGGATCCCGTTCTGACCAACCCAGCGGCAGGGATCCCGTTCCTGCCTCCGGCAGCCAGTCCTCCGACAAAGTTTTGCTGATCAACGGGGCCGGGTCCACCTTTCCGGCTCCTCTTTACTTGCGCTGGTTTTCCGATTACCGCCAGGTGGATCCCAAGGTGGAGATCAATTTCCAACCGGTGGGCAGCGCCGCTGGGATCCGGCAATTTATCGACCAAACGGTGGACTTTGCCGCCAGCGACGTGGCCATGACCGACGCCGAGATCGCCGAGGTGAAGCGGGGTGTGGTCATGATCCCGATGACCGCAGGCAGCATTGCCGTAGGCTACAACCTGCCGGGGATCCCTTCTGGACTCAAGCTGTCTCGACCCGTTTTGGTGAAGATCTTTCGCGGCCAAATCGACCAGTGGCGGGATCCGGAGATCCTGGCCCTGAACCCGGAGCTAACCATTCCCGATCTGCCCATCACCGTCTGCTACCGCTCCGATGGCAGCGGCACCACCGATACCTTTACCCGCCACCTGGCGGCCATCGATCCGGCTTGGGCCTCAGAAATCGGTGTTGGCATGTCGCTAGAGTGGCCGGTGGGCATTGGGGTGAAAGGCAACGAGGGCATGAGCGCCCAAATGCTCCTCAGCGAAGGGGTGATCGGCTACGTGGAGTCGGTCTATGCCCGCGAGCTGGATCTGTCGGTGGCAGCTCTGGAGAACCGCCGCGGCGAGTTCATTCTCCCCTCCCCGGAAGCCTCGGCCCTGGCCTTGAGCGAAATTGAGCTGCCGGAAAACCTGCGGGCTTTTGTGCCGGATCCCGCTGGCCCTGGAGCGTATCCCATCGTCACCTACACCTGGATCCTGACCTACCGCCGGTACTCGGATCCCGCCATGGCCGCCGCCCTGCAAGCTGTGCTCCGCTGGGCCCTTACCGAAGGACAAGCCCTGGCCGAGGAGATGGGCTACCTGCCCCTGGCCGCAACCGTTGTGAACCGCGGCCTGGAGGCGCTGCAGCTTATCCAGAGCTAGCCTGGCAGCAGTCCCCCAAGAGTTGCCAATAGCTGCCAACCCAGGCCATACCCCAAGCGGCACCGAAAGCAAGGCTGCTGCAGGTACGGAGATCCGTAACCGGTCTGCCCTTCAGCCCCGAGAAATGGGCGGCATTCTCGCCCTGGCCTCGCCAACCAGCTGGTTAGGATCGACCCAGGAAGTGACCAAGCATCTGCCGGATTTTCACAGATTGGCTGCCCAAGCTACTTCACACAGGCTGGCGGCGGTAACCGAAGCAATGTACTCAAGAAGAGGAGAATAAGGAGCCGATGGGAAAAGTTGTAGGAATTGACCTGGGCACAACCAACTCGGTTGTCGCCGTAATGGAAGGGGGTGTCCCCACCGTCATCGCCAATGCTGAGGGCACTCGCACCACGCCCTCGGTGGTTGCCTTCACCAAAGATGGAGAGCGCCTGGTGGGCCAAATGGCCCGCCGCCAAGCGGTGCTCAACCCCGAAAACACGTTCTACTCCGTTAAGCGGTTCATCGGTCGCAAGTACGATGAGCTGAATGCCGACTCCAAGCGGGTCTCCTACCAGGTACGGCGGGATGAGCGGGGCAATGTCAAGTTATACGCCCCCCGCCTGAACAAGGAATTTGCGCCGGAAGAGATTTCGGCCATGGTGCTGCGCAAGCTAGCGGATGATGCCAGCCGCTACCTGGGCCAGCCGGTCACCCAAGCGGTGATCACGGTTCCTGCTTACTTTAATGACTCGCAGCGGCAGGCCACCAAAGATGCGGGCCGCATTGCCGGTTTGGAAGTGCTGCGCATCATCAACGAGCCGACAGCAGCCTCTTTGGCCTACGGCTTGGACAAGCGCAACAACGAGACCATCCTCGTCTTCGACCTGGGCGGCGGCACCTTCGACGTGTCCATCCTGGAAGTGGGGGATGGTGTTTTCGAGGTGAAATCCACCAGCGGCGATACGCAGTTGGGCGGCGATGACTTCGACAAGAAGATCGTCGATTGGATGGCCGAGCAGTTTAAGCAAATGGAAGGGATCGACCTGCGGCAAGACCGGCAGGCGCTGCAACGGCTAACGGAAGCCGCGGAAAAAGCCAAGATCGAGCTGTCCAGCGTTTCCGAAACCACCATCAACCTGCCCTTCATCACTGCCACTGCCGATGGGCCCAAGCACCTGGAGCTGAAGCTCTCCCGCGCCCAGTTTGAGCACCTCTGTGCCGACCTGCTGGAGCGCTGCAAGGGGCCGGTGGAGCAAGCCCTGCGGGATGCCAAGCTCACCAAAGCCGACATCAACGAAGTGGTGCTGGTGGGGGGATCCACCCGCATTCCGGCGGTGCAGCGGCTGGTGAGGGAGCTGCTGGGCAAAGAACCCAACCAAAGTGTCAACCCCGATGAGGTGGTGGCCGTTGGGGCGGCCATCCAAGCGGGTGTGCTGGCGGGCGAAGTCAAAGACGTGCTGCTGCTGGATGTCACCCCCTTGTCCTTGGGGGTGGAAACCTTGGGCGGCGTGGCCACCAAGCTGATCCCGCGCAACACCACCATCCCCACCCGCAAGTCGGAGATCTTCTCCACTGCCGAAGATGGGCAGACCTCCGTGGAAATCCACGTGGTGCAAGGGGAGCGAGAGCTGGCCCGCGACAACAAATCTCTGGGCCGCTTCAAGCTGGACGGGATCCCGCCGGCCCCTCGCGGTGTGCCCCAGATCGAGGTCACCTTCGACATCGACGCCAATGGCATCCTCAAGGTGACGGCCAAAGACAAAGGCAGCGGCAAAGAGCAGAGCATCTCCATCACCGGTGCCTCTACTTTGGACAGCAAAGAGGTGGAGCGCATGATTGCCGAGGCGGAGAAATACGCTGCCGAAGACCGGGCCCGCCGGGAGAAAATCGAGCGCCGCAACAAGGCCGACTCGCTGGCCTACCAAGCCGAGCGGCAGTTGAAGGAGTTGGGCGACAAGATCTCCTCCAGCAAACGCAGCCAAATCGAGACTCTGGTGCGAGAACTGCGGGAGGCCATCCAGCGGGAGGACGACAGCGCCATCCAGAGCAAAGAGCGGGAGCTGCAAGAGGCTCTCTACGCCATGAGCAGCGAGCTGTATCAACAGCCGGGGGCCTCCTCTGGCCCCACTCCCGGCTCAGGGAAAACCTCCGGCGGCAGCGATGATGTGATCGATGCCGACTTCACCGAGAGCAAGTGACTGCTCAGGGATCCCTCCGTGGGCTGCGGGCCCAGGGCGGATCCCGCCCTTACTTGTAGCGCCGATAATGAGGAGGGACGGGATGGGCGATGGCGTCTAGCCCGCCTCCTCATTTTCTTCAGTAGGTCGGAGGGAAGGAGCCCTTGCCGGGGACGCCTAGCCTCGTGGTTTTCTGCCCACTCTCAGCGATTTGCCTGCGGACGCCTCCATGCAAAACTTTAAGGACTACTACAAGATTTTGGGGGTCAGCAAAACGGCCACTGCCGATGAGGTGAAACAAGCCTATCGGCGCCTAGCCCGCAAGTATCACCCAGATGTCAACCCCAACGACAAAGCGGCTGAAGAGAAATTCAAAGACATTAACGAAGCCTACGAAGTTCTCTCGGATCCCAGCAAGCGCAGGCAATACGACCAATTTGGCCAATACTATCAGCAGGGCGGGTTTCGCTCCAGCCGCGATGCCTACACCTACAGCAGCAGCCCCTTCAGCCAAGACTTTGGGGGGAGCGGATTTGGGGGGAGTGGCGTCGATTTCAGCCAATTTGATGATTTTCAAGACTTCATCGATCAACTGCTGGGCCGGGTGCGCAGCCAAACCACAGACCGCAGCAGCGGATTTTCGGGATCCAGCGGCAACACCAGTTACGATGCTGAGGCCACCATCCAGATCAGCATTCCAGAAGCTTTTGAGGGGGGCAAGCGTCGCCTGCGGGTGGGCGGGGATCGCGTGCTCGAGGTAAACATCCCGCCGGGAATTACGCCAGGGAAGCGGATTCGCCTGCGCGGCCAAGGCCACCCCAACCCCAACGGCGGTGCCGGTGATCTGTACCTTAAAATTGAGCTGAAAGACCACCCCTTCTATCGCCTAGAGGGATTCGACGTTTACTGCGATCTGCCCATCAGTCCCAGCGAAGCGGTTTTGGGTGCCCAGGTGGAAGTGCCCACCTTAGATGGGGTGGTGAAGCTGCGGATCCCACCTGGCATGCAGCCGGGGCGAAAGTTGCGGCTGGCGGAAAGGGGATTTCCCAAAGGCAACGGAGAACGGGGGGATTTTTACGTGGTGGTGCAGATCCATTTGCCCACCCAGATCTCCGAAGAAGAGCGAGAACTTTACGAAAAGCTGCAGCGGGTTCAATCCTACGATCCCCGCGCCACCCTTAAGCTCTAGCATTGATATTCTCCGATATTCTCCCACGGCCAAAGCCTCAAGATTCTTGACAAGCGCTCCGCGCCGCCTGAAAGCAGGAAGCCGCCCTTCTAGCTTGCTTCCGGTAGCGGTAGGGCGGGGCTGGAGGCCCAGCCTTGGGGTCAAGATGGGGTCCTGCTGGAATCTGGTTGCGTCGGCGGGACGGGAGCTGCATTTGCTTCCAGAGGTTCCTGACGAGAGCATCCCTGGCTCCATTGCAGTTGCCGTAGGATCCCGCGCAGCAAGGCCACCTCGGCCACGGTTAGGCCGGCCCGCTGGAACAGGGCGCGAAACTTGAGCATTTTGCGGCGGGCTGTGTGGGGGCGCAGGTAGCCAATCTGCAGCAACAGCGCTTCCAGGTGAGCGAAAAAGCCTTGCAGCAGCTCGAAGGAGGCAAGCCTTTGCGGTGAGGGCACAGGAGGAGCGGGAGAAGGGCTCTCGCAGGCAAGGGTGTACAGCTCATAGCAACAAATGGCCACGGCTTGGGCCAAGTTCAAAGAGGGATAGGTCGCATCGGTGGGGATCTGGATCTGGCGATGGCAGAGGGCCAGCTCCTCGTTGCTCAAGCCGCGATCTTCGGGGCCAAACACGAGGGCAGCAGGGCCGGCGGCCAGCAGGGCAGGGAAGGCTTGGCGAGGAGACTGAATTTGCCATTCGGGTGGGTAGGTTTGGCTGCGTCCCGTTGTCCCGAAAACCTGCACACACCCTTGCAGGGCTTCGGGCAAGGTATGCACCTTCTGGGCTTGGTGGAGCAAGTCCGCCCCATGCACGGCTGCGGTGAGCGCCTCGGCATCCAGGGGATCACATTGGGGATCCACCAGCACCCATTGCCTGAGGCCCATGTTTTTCATGATGCGAGCAACAGCGCCCAAATTGCGTGGCCCAGCCGGCTGCACCAACACAAGCCGCACCTGCGCCAGTTGTTCAGGGCCAGAGTGGGTTGACATACTCCATGCCCTAAAGAGCAAGGATTCTTGACGCTTCACAGACCGATGCCAGCAAGCTGGTCTTACTAGGACTCCGTCCCGCTGGCGCGAACAGTCTCCACATCCGTTCTAGAGTCGGGCGCTCGCCTTGGCGGCGCGGAGCGCTTTGCCCCATCCCGACTTGCTCTATGCTTCGGGAAGCATTCCCATCCCGGTCGTGGACTGTGCCACAACCGTCGCAGACCACCACCCGAGTAGCTAGGTCAAGCTTGCCCCAATGCCAGCCACACTTCGAACAGTGCTGACTGGTTGCTGCCCAGCGGTCAATGACCCGCACTTCCCTGCCGTACTTGCCCCCTTTTGCCTCGCACAAAGCGCGAAACATCCCCCACCCTTGCCTGCTAATTGCCCTGGACAGTTTGCGGTTTTTCAACATCCCACTTACATTCAGGTCTTCCAAACAAACCACTTGGTTTTCGCTGATGAGCTTGGTAGACAGCTTGTGCAGGAAGTCCAACCGCAGGTCAGCAAGGCGACGGTGCAACTTGGCCATCCTCAGCCTTGTCCGCTCCCACCGCTTTGACCCTTGGACCCGTCTGGCCAATGGCTTTTGCAACTGAGCGATGCGCCGGTACAAAGGCTCATCGTTGGGGCTGTGGTACTGAGCTCTGCTACTTACAGCGGCAACGGTTTTGATGCCCAAATCCACCCCAACGCTGGGAGACTGAGCAGGAACACGCATAGGCTCCACCTCTACGACGAAGCTAACAAAGTACCGCTCCGCGCAGTCCTTGATTACGGTTACAGAGCTTGGTTGACTTGGCAGCGGACGGCTCCAGATAGGCTGGATAGTTCCTATCTTGGCGAGATGCACACGCTCCCCTTTCAGGGAAAAGCTATTGGCCACTAAAGTCAATGACTGCTTTGATTGTTTCTTCTTGAAGTGTGGAAAACCTCCTTTGTTCTCAAAAAAACGCCGGTACACTTGGTCTAAGTGCCTCAAGGATTGCTGTAGGGCAACACTGGATACCTCCTTGAGCCATGCCACTGATTGCTTTAACCCTGTCAGCCGCTTTGACAAAGCGTTGTACCCTGGATACTTGCCAACGGCTTGGCAGTGGGCCAGGGCCTCGTTCCAGACAAACCTGACACAACCGAATACTTTGGCTAGGGCTTGCTTCTGTTGGTCTGTAGGGTAGAACCTATACCTATAGCGGGCTTGCATGGGTTGAAGTTAGGTTGGCGCGTCATCTTAGCATATGGGATTAAGGAGAGACCGCAACAGCGTTTCCAGCTTGCAAGCGCGCTTGGTGTTTGTCACCCAATACAAACGCAGGATACTAACGCAGGAAGGTTTGGACTTAATTGCGGCAGCATTTAAGAGCGTTGCCCAATCGATGGATTTTGAGATTTTAGAGTTTAACGGTGGAGCAGACCATATTCATCTTTTGATTTTCTACCCACCTAAGTGGTCTATTTCCAGATGGTTAACGCTCTCAAGAGTCTCCAGTCGCAGGTACGGCCAGGCTAAGTTTCCCAAGCCCTACGGCAAAACTGCCTTGTGGAGCCCTAGCTATTTTGCATCGAGTGTGGGTGGGGCTCCTCTACAAGTCTTAGTTGCTTACAGCCAAAATCAAGAAAAGCCGCCCTCAAGGGCGGGGTTTTAGACCCAAATTTTTGATAAAGTCAGAGCACGGTTAGCCCGGAGGAGTGACGACGGCATGAAAGCCATGATCCTGGCAGCAGGCAAAGGCACGCGGGTACGGCCCATCACCTACATGATGCCGAAGCCGATGATCCCCATTTTGCACAAGCCTGTCATGGAATTTTTGGTGGAGCTGCTGCGGGAACACGGCTTCGACCAGATCATGGTCAACACCAGCCACTTGGCCCACCAAATCGAAGACTACTTTCGAGATGGGCAGCAATGGGGGGTTCACATCGGCTTTTCCTTCGAAGGCCATTTTGAGAACGGCCAGCCGGTGGCCGAACCTCTGGGCTCCGCTGGCGGTATGCGCAAGATCCAGGATTTCTCCGGATTTTTCGACAGTACCTTTGTGGTGCTCTGTGGGGATGCGCTAATCGACCTAAACCTCACGCAGATCGTCAACTTCCACAAAGCCAAGGGAGCGCTGGCCACCGTGGTGTTGCGCGAGGTGGATCCCAGCCAGGTCTCCAGCTATGGGGTGGTAGTCACCGACGAGACGGGTCGCATCACTGCTTTCCAAGAAAAGCCTAGGCGGGAAGAGGCCCTCGGCCACACCATCAACACCGGCATCTATGTTTTCGAGCCGGAAGTGTTCGACTACATTCCCCCTGGCTGCCCCTACGACATCGGCAGCGATCTCTTCCCGGCCTTGGTGAAAGCGGGTGCCCCCTTTTATGGGATCACGGCTGACTTTCAGTGGGTGGACATTGGCCGCACCCACGACTACTGGCTGGCAGTGCAAAAAGTGCTGCGCGGCGAGATCAAGGGGGTCAAGGTGCCCGGGATCCAGATTCAACCCGGCGTATGGACGGGGATCAACATCCGCGCCAACTGGGATCGCATCCACATCGAGCCACCGGTCTACATCGGGGCCAGCAGCTATTTGGCGGACGGGGTCAAACTCATCGGCCCCACGGCAATTGGCTACGGATGTGTGTTGAATGAAGGGTGTACGCTGGATGGCAGCTTGATTTTTAACTACACCCAGATTGCGGCAGGCGTGACCCTACGCCACCAGATGGTGATGGGTCGCTACTGCATTTCCTCGGATGGCAATGCCATCGACACCGAAGAGTCCAACCTCACGTGGCTGATCGGAGATGCCCGCAGCAATGCCAACGGCAAATCCCCATAGCGCCCTCTACCTCTACGGGATCGTCGCTGCCCCTGGCCCGCGTCATCTGAGTGTGGTGGGGCTGGACAAGCAGCCGGTGCAGGTTCACGGGCTGGGATCCCTGGCCTTCTTGTATTCCCAGGCTCGACAGGAGCGCTACCTGGCCAGCCGGGCCAACTTGCTTGCCCATGAGGCCGTGCTGGAAAAAGTGATGAACGAGGGACACCGGGCTCTGCTGCCTCTGCAATTTGGTCTGGTGGTCAGCGGCTGGGAGCAGGTGGAACGGGACTTGGTGCAGCCCCGCTTGGCGGATCTGCTGGCTCTGCTGGAGCGCCTAGAGGGCAAGCGGGAGGTGGGAGTAAAGGTCTTCTGGGATCCCGAGCAGGAGCTCAAGCTGGGGCTAGAGGAAAACCCTGCCCTCAAAGCTCGGCGAGACGAAATGGCCGGCGCTCCTCTGGGGCTGGACGCGGTAGTCGAGATCGGACGGGCTCTGGAGCAGCTCTTAGAGCAGCGACGTCAGCGCATTGCCCAGACCTTTACAGCAGCCCTCAGCCCCTTGGCCAGCGACCGCGTAGAAGGAGATCTGCTCACCGAAAACATGGCCTACAACGGCTCGTTTTTGATCAATTGGGAAGATGAGCCGGTTTTTGCCCAAAAAGTAGAGGAGCTAGACCAGACCTTCCAGGGGCGGCTGCGCATTCGCTACAACAACTTCACCGCTCCCTACAATTTCGTCAAACTTTGACACACTCAGCTGTATTGGGTCACTTCTCTACAAAAGACAAGAGGAGACCGCTCGGCTGAATGGTCGAAGGCAGGGATCCTTTTGGAAATCTGCTCAGGTATTGTGGGGATGGGCGCTGCAGTCTGTAAGCCGAGGGAGACGGCATGGGGTTGCTTATTTTTATCTTGTTTTTAGCTCTGGCTGCCGGGATCTTGGCTCTAGCCCTTTACCACGAAAAGAAACGTCGAGAAGCTCTGGAGCGGGTAGCTGCACAGCTAGGAATGCGCTTTTCTGCCCAGTTGCCTGAAGAGATTCGATCTCGCTTGTTGCAAGCAGGCTTTGGACTGTTTGAACGAGGCCATGGGCGGCGTTTCTATAATTCGATGTCCAAGCGGCTGATCGATGGCACTGAGATTACCGTTTTTGATTACCAATACACCCGCGGCAGTGGCAAGAGTTCTAGCACTTATCGCCAGTCCGTCTTCTACGCCTATCACGAGGATCTTCATCTGCCCCGTTTTCGGCTGCACCCCGAAAATGCCCTTTTCCATGGCATCGCCAAAGCTTTTGGCATGCAAGATATCAATTTCGAGAGCCACCCTAAGTTCTCCCGGAGCTATCTCTTGCGAGGAGAGAATGAAGCCCAAGTTCGGCTGCGGTTCCATCCTGGCGTCCTTGGTTTTTGGGAGCAGCATCCCAACTATTGCGCCGAAGGAGCTGGCGCCCACCTCATTCTTTGGCAAAATGACCGACAGGTGAGTCCCGAAGAGATAGCAAAATGGATGCGCTTGGGGGAAGAGTTGACGCAACAGCTGCGGCGTAGGTAGCAGCAGAGCCTACGGCCCGCTGCCGCAAGCAGCTAACCTCAGCCTAAACCTCACCCCAAGAGGGTGCGCTGCAATCTCAAGAACCTCTCTACTGAGCGCCGAGGGCCGCCAACAAATCATCTGCCAACAACACCGCCGTATAGACCAAAGCCTGTCGTTGCTCAGGAGACAAATCGCCAACAGGAGTCTGGGGATTGCTCACGATACCTTGCAATACCTTGCTGGCTATGTATTCCCGCTTGGAAACCCCTGGGCTGGAGATGGTGGGGTTGTCCAGAGAGAACTTCTGATGGTGCTCGAAGGGGAAGGCGTATTCGGGGGCAACCGGCATCGCTCGACTCCAGATGGATCTCTACACTCTGCTTTGCCTATTTTCCCATCCTCTCTCGCTGGGGATTTTAAAAAAGCGGTGCCTCAAAAAAGACATAACGGGTTATCGTAATCAGAGAGATCCCTATGTGGGGGAAGGATCTGGGCTGCTCTCCCTTGGGAACAGTGGACATGCATTTGAGGGATTCTTTTCGACGCACCAAAATTGTTGCCACCATCGGCCCTGCCAGCTCAAATCCAGCCATTCTCAGGGAGATGATCCTGCAAGGGGCAACCACCCTTCGCCTGAACTTCTCCCATGGGGATCACGAGCTACACCGCCGCAGCATTCGCCTGATCCGCCAAACCGCGATGGATCTGGGCATTCAGGTCGCCATCTTGCAAGACCTACAGGGGCCGAAAATCCGCTTGGGCAAGTTCGCCGAAGGCTCGATCACCCTCAAGGCTGGGGATCCCTTTGTGTTGACCAGCAAACCTGTCTTGGGATCCCAAGAGCGCAGCTGGGTCACCTACGACAAGCTGGCCCAAGAAGTGCCCGAAGGAGCGACGATCCTCATCGACGATGGTCGAGTGGAGATGCGGGTGGAAGCCGTGGATCCGGAAGCGGGCGAACTCTTCTGCCGCACCATTGTCGGGGGTACCCTCTCCAACAACAAGGGGGTCAATTTCCCCGGTGTGCGCCTGAGCATCCGCGCCGTGACTCCAAAAGACAAAGAAGATCTCTACTTCGGCCTCAACCAAGGGGTGGATTGGGTGGCCCTCAGCTTTGTGCGGGATCCCTCTGATGTGCTGGAGCTGCGGGAGCTCATTGCCTCAGCCAAACGGCCTTCTTCGGGCTCAGCCGACAAGCGGGTACCCATCATCGTCAAGATCGAGAAACACGAGGCCATTGAACAGCTGCCCCAGATTTTGGCCCTCAGCGACGGTGTGATGGTGGCGCGGGGAGATCTGGGGGTAGAGCTGCCTGCGGAAGAGGTGCCGATCCTGCAGAAGCGGGTGATCGCCCTGGCCAACTCCCTGGGGATCCCGGTGATTACGGCCACCCAAATGCTGGACAGCATGGTGCACAGCCCCCGACCCACCCGTGCCGAGATCTCCGATGTGGCCAACGCCATTTTGGATGGCACCGATGCCGTCATGCTCTCCAACGAGACGGCTGTGGGCAAATACCCTGTCGAGGCCGTTGCCACCATGGCCCGCATTGCCGTGCGCACCGAGCGCGATTACTTTGACCTGACCTCCGCCGACCGACGACAACGCCTTCGCGCCCTTGCCATGCAGGAGCTGAGCCAAAACAACGGCAACAGTCCTGCTGGAATGCGGCCCAAAACCCTGATCACCGACTCGATCAGCCGCGCCGTGGGGGAGATCGCCCAAGAGTTGGATGCTGTAGCCGTGATGACCCTGACCAAAACAGGGGCTACTGCTCGCAATGTCTCTAAGTTTCGCCCCCGCACTCCCATCCTAGCCGTAACCCCCCATGTGGAAGTGGCACGGCGGCTGCAGTTGGTTTGGGGGGTACATCCGCTGTTGGTTATGGATTTGGCCACCACCCGCCAGACCTTTCAAGCGGCCATCAGCTTGGCTCAGGAAGATGGCTTGCTCAAGGATGGCGACTTGGTGGTGCTCAGTGCAGGAACCCTGCCAGGCGTTGCGGGATCCACCGATCTGATCAAGGTGGATGTGGTGAAAGCGGTGGTGGCTCAAGGCAAAGGGTTTGGCAAAGGCATTGTCAGCGGCCCGGCCCGCATCTTGAGATCCAGCCTCGATGCCAGCAAAATCACCGCCGGAGACATTTTGGTTGCGCAATCCACCGACGCCAACTATGTGGAGGCCATCAAACAGGCAGCCGGCGTGATTACCGAAGAAGAGGGAGCCTCCTCTCATGCAGCAGTCATTGGCCTGCGACTGGGGGTGCCGGTGCTGGTGGGGGTCAAGGATGCTACCCGCTTAATCCGGGATGGATCTATCGTCACTCTGAACCCAGAAAAAGGCATAGTGACCGCAGGAGCCGATGGCTTGGGCTTTTAAGCGGGCCTTAAGGTTGCCTGCAATACAAACTTGTATCTCTTGCTACGAAACGAGACCCAGTTCTATGATGGGGGTAGCGAGGCAAGATTTTCCCGACCCCTCGGTGCGTCCCATCCATTCCACGTGTAGGTTAAGCTATGCCCACTTTACAAGCCACCCACTATGCGGTTGAGGCCATCCAGGAGGAAGCTCGTCGCCTTGTCCGGCAGGGGGTCTTGCGCCGCTCTGCAGCCATTGCCCACCTGCAACCCTTCTTCCCCCAGCGGGAGTGGCAGGCGATTGCCCAAGAGCTGGAGCTGCAAGACTACTGCCCCTCGGATCCTCTCTGCGATTTAATCGGCGACTGCGAGGAGTGGGGCGAAGACTAAGCCTCGATCTGCCGAGGATGGCAAGCGGTCGGCGTTGGCAGACAGCCAATGCTTCTTTCTATTCCACCCGTTTTTTCCCTCTTGATCTGTCGGCGGCTAAGCTGGATGAACTATAGTCAGTAATCAAACATCCCTTTTCGCCGGGTTCGCATGGGTCAGACGGCTGTCATTGCCACCTCAGATGGAGGTCTCGACCTGAATAGCCTCGGTTTTGAGGTGCCAGGGTGGCTGCGTGCTCTGCTTTCCGGTGCCGAGGATCCCGGCGATGGGTTGCGGCCCTACACGGCTGAAGAAGCCGATCTGCTGCGCCGTGCCTTTGAGTTTTCTTACTGTTTGCATCAGGGCCAAAAACGCAAATCAGGGGATCCCTACATTGCCCATCCGGTAGCCGTGGCCACTCTCCTGCGGGAGCTGGGGGGAGATGCGGTGACGGTGGCAGCGGGCCTTTTGCACGATGTTATTGAGGATACAGAAGTTACCCCAGAAGCCCTGGAAGCTGAATTCGGCTCTGAAGTTCGCCTACTGGTAGAAGGAGTTACCAAACTCTCTAAGTTCAATTTCTCCAGCAAAACCGAGCAGCAAGCGGAAAATTTCCGCCGCATGTTTGTGGCCATGGCCAAAGATATTCGAGTCATCGTGGTCAAGCTGGCGGATCGCTTACACAACATGCGCACGCTGCAGTATCTCTCCCCCAGTAAGCAACGGCAAATTGCAGCCGAAACCATGGAAATTTTCGCCCCTTTGGCCAACCGGCTGGGGATCTGGCATTTCAAATGGGAACTGGAAGACTTGGCTTTTAAGTATCTGGACTACGAGGCTTACCGGAAGATTCAGGAATTGGTCAACGCCAAGCGCGCCGAGCGAGAGGCCGAGATCCAAGCTTTTATCGAAGAGCTGCGGCAGAACCTTCTTCAAGCGGGACTGGAACGCTTTGAGATCAGCGGACGGCCCAAACATTTGTACAGCATCTATCGCAAGATGCAGCAGCAGCACAAAGAATTTCACGAGATTTACGATCTCTCGGCAGTGCGGGTGATCGTGCATACCAACAGCGAGTGCTATCGGGTGCTGGCAGTCGTTCACAACTGCTTTCGCCCCATCCCTGGGCGTTTCAAAGACTACATTGGTCTGCCCAAGGCCAATCGTTACCAATCTTTGCATACGGCGGTGATTGGCCCGCAGGGAAGACCGGTGGAGGTGCAGATCCGCACCGAAGAGATGCACCGCGTGGCTGAGTACGGGATCGCCGCCCACTGGAAGTACAAGGAGGCCGGCAGCACCACCGTCAAGGCGGACGAGGAGCGCTTCACCTGGCTGCGGCAGCTCTTGGAGTGGCAAAACGACCTCAAAGACGACAAAGAGTATCTGGACACCCTTCGCGAGAATCTGTTTGAGAGCGAGGTTTACGTTTTCACGCCCAAGGGGGACTTGCTGGCCCTGCCCCAGGGATCCTGTCCGGTGGACTTCGCCTATCGCATCCACTCCGAAATTGGGGATCACTGTGCAGGAGCGCGGGTAAACAACAAGATCGTGCCCCTGGATACCCGCCTGCGCAACGGCGACATTGTGCAGATCATCACGCACAAAAATGCCCATCCCAGCCTGGACTGGATCAATTTCGTTGCCACCAGCTCTGCCCGCAATCGCATTCGCCAATGGTTTAAGCGCTCCAATCGCGAGCAAAACATCGCGCGGGGCCGGCATTTGCTGGAGCGGGAGCTGGGCAAAACGGGCTTTGATGCCCTGCTCAAATCAGAGCGGATGCAGAAGGTAGCCGAAAAGCTCAACTACGCCAGTGTAGAGGATTTGTTAGCCGCTCTGGGTTATGGTGAGACAACCCCCACGCTGGTGATCCATCGGCTGCAGGAGGTCAGCAGGCCGGCAGTATCTGCTCCCACAGAGGAGGAATCGCTTGAGGGATCCAAGCTGTTGTTGCCACGGGCTTCTGCGGCTCCCAGTTCTATCAAATCCCAATCTCCCATTCTGGGGGTGGAGGGTCTGAAACACCAGTTGGCCAAGTGTTGTAATCCGCTGCCGGGGGATCCGATCTTGGGCGTAGTCACCCGCTTTAAGGGTATTAGTATCCACCATCAGGACTGTCCACGGGTGGCTCAGGTTTCGGGGGAACGCCTGGTGCCAGTACGATGGAACGAAGAGCAACTGCGGCAGAGCGCCCAGATCTACCCGGTAGAACTGCATCTGGAGGTTATCGACCGCGTTGGGGTGCTGCGGGACATTCTTTCCCGTCTATCGGATCAAGGCATTAATGTTCGCAATGCTAAGGTACAAACTTTTGCCAACCGCACCGCCCTGATCGATCTCTGTATCGATGTACGTGATAAGAAACAGCTCACCCAGGTTCAAAGTCAACTGCGCCAGCTTTCTGACGTGATCGTGCTGCGCTCCCGCCATCACCAAAACGGATCCCGTTGACCTACGCCTGGCCCTTCGCGGGTACGGACTCTAGACCGCATCCCTATTGCGACTCGCTCCTGCAGCAGCCCAATTTTGGGTCAGGCGCTGTCCCATCCTCATCCTGACCTCCTTTGCCGCTTCTGGTGCGCAGAGCGCTTTCCCGCTCCTCTGGGGTCTTGCCAAAAATCCCGTGTCAGCTCACAGGTGGCCAGTCAAGGCCGACAAGCCCAGAGCAATGTCCCAGGCTTTCTTCGACAGCCTGTGGAAAACCTGTGGAAATCCAGCGAAGCCCGCCCCAGCTCCGGTGGAATCCCCAGCCATATCTAGGGGGAAGGATTCACTACCTTAGGGGATCTCACACTGACTGTGCGTTAATTTTTATGAATTTATCAGAAAACCATAACATTAGCCTGTGGAAAATCTGTGGAAAAACCTGGAAAATCTGTGGAAAACCTGTGGAAAAACCCCCCAAGTTATTAACAGGTATAAATACCCTGTGGAAAAGTGGCCAAGTTATCCACAGTTTTTCCACAGGTGGGGAATAGGCTCAAAAGCTCATGGCACAAGGTGTTGACGATCACTTTCCACAGTTTCCACAGCCCCTACTACTACTAGATCAAAAAATTAAATTAGGCAGGGATCGAAATTTCAGATCTGTCCTACGCGCGAGGCAAATTTTCCAAAACTCGACCGCAAGGGGAGGGATCCAACCGGGGCAGTCGGTGTAGGATCTGCGTGTGCAGCCCTCAAGTGCCCCCCATGGTGCAAGCTCAACGTCCTGTGGATCGAGAACTCGAGGCCGAGTCATTTGCGGCAGTGTTGCGCAGCAGCAAGACTGCAGCTCCTCAGCGTGGGGAGGGATACCTTGACGGGGCCGTGGACTCGTCTCCGGAGGGTTTCAGCTTCACCTGCGAGCAAGCCGATCTCAGCCACCACCTCACTTCCGTTGGACGGGCTGTGGCCAGCCGCCCCGCCCTGCCCGTTTTGGCCAATGTGTTGGTGGAGGCCGACGCGGAAACTCAGCGGGTTGCTTTGACCGCCTTTGACTTGAACTTGTGCATTCGCAGCGAGTTCGAGGCTCAGGTCAAGGGATCCGGTCGCACCACCCTGCCTGCAAAGCTGCTCAGCGACATCGTCAGCCGCCTGCCCAGCGGCCCGATGACTCTGGCGCTCCGCGCCACCAACGCGAACGGCCAGGCTCAAGATGACGCCCCCGTGCTCCTCACGTCGGCAGCCGGCCAGTATCAAGTGCGCAGCCTGTCGGCTGAAGAGTACCCCACCCTGCCGGAGATATCGCTTCCCGCCGCCGACGCAGATGGCGATTTTGCGGGGGAGGAAAGCCCGACAGCTCAGGCTCTGGAGCTGCCCATCGAGAGCCTGTTGCAGGGGATCGGCCAAACCCTTTTTGCGGCCTCTGGAGATGAGACCAAGCAGGTGCTCACAGGAGTGCATGTCAAGCTCTTGCCAGGGGATCCCCCTTGCCTGGAGTTTGCAGCCACCGATGGGCATCGTCTGGCGATGGTGCAGGTGGAGGCCGAAGGGATCCCGGTTGCTTCGGCCCATGGGGAAATAGGGTTGGATTTCACCATTCCCGCTCGCACTTTGCGAGAGGTGGAGCGCATCCTCGGCACCCAGACCGCGGCCTCTACGGTGGAATTGCGGTTTGACCGATCCCAGGTGCAGTTTGTGCTGCCTCCTCGCGCCAGCAAAACGCAGTGCCAACAGCGGATCACCAGCCGTCTCTTGGAGGGCCAATATCCCGACTACAACCGCCTGATTCCCAGGCAATTTGAGCGGCAGATAACCCTGGAGCGTCGGCCTTTGATTGAGTCGCTGGAACGGGTGGGAGTACTTGCTGCCCAAAGAAACGACATCGTCAAGTTCAATCTTTCTGCCGCAGCCCAAACCCTGCGCATCAGCACCGAGGCGCCCGATGTGGGCAGTGGCGAGGAATCTTTGCCGGTGCAAATGTCCGGCCCTGACCTGGAGCTGGCCTTCAATGTGCGTTACCTGCTGGATGCCCTTAAGGTGTTTCATACGCAGCAGGTGAGCCTGGAGCTAAACGGTGCCACTCAGCCAGCTATTTGGAAGCCCCTTGGGGCGATGCGGCTCTGTTATTTGGTCATGCCGGTGCAGCTACGGGCTACCTAGTCCTAGGGAACTAATTGAAGAACAGCCTCGGTGGCTCTTGTCCCATGTTCAGAGAGCAGGTGGATGCCGATCCAGCTCAAACAAAGCGGTAGGTAAACTCCTGCACCAAGTCCACACGCCCTTTGCGCAAAACTGCCGGATCCAAACGTTCAGTCGTGTTGCAAGTCATCAGCACCACCAGCCTTTGTTCACAGTCGGCGTATTCTGCGTCGAGCACGCTTTGGTGGAGGGTGCCATCCAGCAGGCTGAGGATGCGCTCAGTTTTGGTGCTCCGTTGGGCCACCTCGCTGGCGCGGTCTTGGGCGAGGTTATCTGCCTCATTGATGATCAGGCACACCCGCTCCAGATAGGAAGGCGCAATGAACTCTTGCACGGCTTCATGATCCAAGATGAACACCACATAGCCCAGTGGTACCAGCAGCTCGTGGGCCACCGCTTGCGTCCAGGCAGTTTTACCGGTACCTGGGATCCCGTGTACCAAGACCGCCAATCGCTCCTGCTGCAGAATTCGCTGTTGAACCTGATCGGTGAAGGCTTGAATCTCGGCGGGAAAAGAACTGATTGGATGTGGGCTCTGGATTTGCCCAATTCGGCTTTGGTAGCCGCTCACCATCACCGCCAGGTTGTAGGTAACCTTGCGGATCAAGGGCTTGAGATCTACCCCAATCAGGGTGTAGCGACGGCGGGTTTGATAGGTGGTCTGGATTTGCAGCCAAATCTGATGCTCCGGCCAAAAGGCATAGACGGTGCCCGGACTACTGATTTGATCCCAGCCGTTGAAATGCTCAACCGGGTAGTAGAAGTAGCGATCCATGTACACTTGCACGATCTGTGCCGGTCGCCCCAGATGCGCCAAGATTTTGAGAACGATAACTTCTTGCAGACAATTCAAGACGTAATGAATGGGAATCTGGTCGCGGCTCACCTGCTGCCGCAGCGGAGTTTCCGTCGAAAGATAGCTTCGAAAGGTGCAGTCGGGGCCGGGTGGGGGTGGGGTAATGCTGTTCCAGAATTCCTCGATCTCGTAACGGGTGTTCTCTGAAAACAGGTTAAGCAAATTGGCCAGCGGGCTATATTCGTTGCGTCCCACTGCGTTGGCGATATCGCTGCACACATCCAGAATTTTCTCGGCCAATTCCCAGGGATCCTGCATGGCCAGTTGCCAGAAATACTCGACATCGAAATGGCGGAGCAGAGGTCTCCACCCGGATTGCAGGAGATTGTAGCTGTTGGTCTGCCGGTAGCTGGGGTAATAGTCGTCGTAACCGTTATCCATGCAGGGTTAGGGGCTAGGAAAAGGGGGAATCGGTGGGCTTGCTGGGGCGTGGATGCCTCTCCCACGAGAGCGAAACTATGGCGGCCCGGCACTGGGGTCTCAAAAAGGGGGTAGGGCATGTATGTTAGCTTGCGTCCCCGGCCCAGGGGCAACAGCCCCACCGTTTTCCGGTGCCAGATCCCGCTGGGAAAGTGTATCCCAATTAGGTAGGGAGGGCTTCCAAATCGTTGCTGTGGGCTGCGGAGCTGGAATTGCCTTCTAGGGCTGCTTGGGCGTTGCGTCGCAGTCGGCGGGCCTTGAGCCGGCGCAAGGCAGAGGCGGGAAACTTCCGGTCGAATTCCCCATCTTCCATCTGGGCCAGTTCTTGGAGATCGGGGGCAACGTTCCAAGGGTAAGGCTGAAAATCCGGGATCCGGCTGGGTTGGGCAAAGCGTTGGTTCCAAGGGCAGACCTCCTGGCAGATGTCACAGCCGGCCACCCAGTTGTGCAGGTTCTGGGCAATCTTGGCAGGGATCCGCTCGGCGTGGCTTTCTAGAGTGTGGTAGGCAACGCAGCGGCGGGAATCCACCACCCCTGGGCTGACGATGGCCTGCGTGGGGCAAGCCTCTAGGCAGCGGGTACAGGTGCCGCAGTGAGCGGTGTGGGGCTGGTCAGGGAGCAACGGCAGGGTGGTCAGGATCACTCCCAGAAACACCCAGGAGCCGTACTCGCGGGTGAGCAACAGGCTGTTTTTGCCGATCCAACCCAAGCCCGCCTGCATGGCCCAGGGCTTTTCCGCCACCGGGCCGGTATCCACGTAGAATCGACCCGTATGATTTGGGAACTGGGCTTGCATCCAGAGGTGGAGTTGTTTGAGCCGCCGTCCCAACACGCGGTGATAATCTCGACCCCAGGCGTAGCGGGAGATCTTGCCCTTGCCGGGATCCTGGCTGTGGCGGATGGGGGTGTAGTAATTCAAAGCCACACAGACCAACGACTGCACCCCCGGCAGCACCTGCTTTGGATCCATTCGCCTAGGATCCGCCATCCAAGCCATGTCGGCGGCCATGCCCGCAGCCAGCCAAGCTTGCAGACCCCGCAAGTCGGGGGGATCCTCTGTGCTGGCAATGCCGACTTTGTCAAAACCCAGGGCCAGGGCCTGTCGTTTCACCTGCGCAGTGGCTCTGGACCAGTCGACCTCTGAACCCGCAGGGATCCCTGCCATGGCTATGCCGGCAAACCCATCACGCGGCGGTAGCGGGCCTCCAGCTGTGCCACCTGCTGGGAGCGGCGGGAGGGATCCCAGGTGCTGTGGGCAAACAGATCCTGCCGCAGCTTGGCCACATCCACCGTCGTCACGGCTCCGCTGGACACCACCTGTTTTCCTCGCACCCAAACGCTATGCACTGCCTGGGTGGGCCGACCCAACACCAGCAGCCCAATGGGATCGGTACGGGGCAACAGCGACAGTTGGGTGAGATCGTACAGCACCAGATCCGCTTGCTTGCCCACTTCCAGGGATCCCATCTGATCCCCCAGGCCCAAGCCGATTGCCCCACCTCGGGCTGCCATCTCGATGCTCTCGCGGGGAGAAATCCAGTGGCGGTAGTCGGGATCCGTGATGTTGTGAAGGATGGTGCCGATTTTGATGGCCTCTAGCAAATCCTGCGAATCGTTGCTGGCGGATCCATCGCAGCCAAAGGCCACGTTCACCCCTGCCCGGCGATAGTTCAAAATGGGGGCAATGCCGCTGCCCAGGCGCAGGTTGCTCAAGGGGTTGTGAACAACCGTAGAGCCGGTGCGGGCCAAGATCTCGATATCGGCATCGCTGAGCCAGACGCAGTGGGCCAAGGAAGTTTTCCGGTCTAGGTAGCCCAAGCGCTCCAGATGCTCCACAGCACTACAGCCGTACTTTTCCTGGGCCAACATCTGCTGGGCGCGGGTTTCCAACAGGTGGGCGTGGCGGGGTAGGTCATACTTCTGGCTTAACTCCGCACAGCCCTTGAACAGCTCGTCTGAGCACAGTTGGATCCCTGTGGGAGCCACCATGAGGGTAATGCCCTCTTCTGGCCGGTGAAAGCGCTGCACCGCCTCTTCCACAATGGCCAGCACCTCTGCTGTGGAGAGGGGATAGGTTTCCGGCTCCCGATCCCAAGAGGAGCTGCTGGGCAACCCCCGAGAGAGAGCCTGATCCTGGATCAAGGGGCCCACGAAGGCGCGGATCCCGACTTCTCGGTAGGCCCGTACCGCCGCCTCAATGGTGGCCAACTCTTGGCCTGGGATCAACACCAGATGATCCACCACCGAGGTGCCCCCCGTCAGCAGGGTTTCCACCGCCGTCCCCAGCGCGCTGAGATAGATTTTTTCCGGATCCGGCGGCGCATACTCGTGCAGTTGTGCCAGCCACAGCTCCAGCGGATAGGGCGGTATGATCCCTCGTTGCCACATTTCGGAAGAATGGGTGTGGGCATTGACAAAGCCCGGCAGCAAGAGTTGGTTACTGGCATCCAGTTCCAGGCTGTCTGCGCCCGTTGCGGGTAACCCTCTGCCTATGGCAGCAATCCGTTCCCCCTCGATTCGCACATCTGCGGTTTCGTAGCCGGTGGCGGTGGGAATTAACGCATTGCGCAAGATAAAACTCATGCCCGGGATCCAAAAAGGCCGTCTGCTACCTTAGCGTGCTGGAGTTAACCCTGCCAAGGCGGGAGGATCAGAACATTTGCATGCATAACCTAGCCTTTCCCCCAAGGGATACCCAAGCGTAGTGGTTATAGAACTGCCGACATAGAGGTGCCCACACTCTCCATAACGCAGTTTCAACGCCTCTGCACCGCCGACATGGCCCTACAGCTCAGCCTTGACCGGCTATTTCTTTTTCTTGGCGGAGCCTTTTTTGGCCGGCTTGCTCTCGGCAGCAGGGGCCGGTTCTGGGGCAGGTTCTTCAGGAGGAGCGGGTGGAGTCTCTTCCACTTTGGGGGCCTCTGCCGGCTTGAGACCGGCTTGAGCGGCAACCTCAGCAGCAAAATCCACTTCTTCTTTCTCGATCCCCTCTCCCAGGACAAAGCGCACAAACCGCCGCACCCGAATGTTTTCCCCCAGTTTGGCAATGTGCTGCTTGACCAATTCCTCCACCGTGATCGAGGAATCTTTAATAAAGGGTTGATCCAACAGGGATAACTCTTTCAGGCGCTTTTCGATGCGACCTTGCACGATCTTCTCGCGTATGTTCTCCGGCTTATTGGCCAGATCTTCTTTGCCCATTTCAATGGCTTTTTCCCGCTCCACCACTTCAGCAGGGATCTGGTCAACGCTGACGTATTCTACGTTTTGGCAGGCGGCAATCTGCTTGGCGATGTCTTGCACCAATTTCTTGAAATCTTCGTTGCGGGCCACGAAGTCCGTCTCGCAGTTCACTTCCACCAACACCCCAATTCGATTGCCGAAGTGGATGTAGCTGTCAACTGCCCCCTCTGCCGCGACGCGACTGGCCTTTTTGGCTGCCCCTGCCAACCCTTTCTGTCGCAGCCAGGTGATGGCTTTCTCCATATCGCCACCGGAATCTTCCAGGGCTTTTTTGCAGTCCATCATGCCTGCGCCCGTCTTTTCGCGCAGCTCTTTGACCAGTTTGGCATCAATGCTCATGAGGGCTCCTCGAATGAAAGAACGGGAAGAATGTGGCGGGATATGAGTGAGAATGAGCGGGCTTCGATAGAATTGTAAACCTAGATTTCAAGAATACACGCCTCTGGATAGGGAACAGGCAGGGAAGTGCCCGGATTGCACGGGATCCCTGCCTTCGGTCTAGCCTTCCTCGGCTTCTCCTTCTTCTTCGTCCTCCATGTCTTCCAGAATGTCGTCGTCCAGATCCATCGCCCCTTCGTAGTCGTACTCATCCTCCTCAACGGTGTCGAGCTGCCCATGCCGCCCTTCGTAGATGGCATCCGCCAACTTGCCTACAATCAGCTTAATCGCTCGAATGGCATCGTCGTTAGAGGGAATGAAGATATCGCTGAGATCGGGGTCGCAGTTGGTGTCCAGCAGTGAGATGATCGGGATGTTCAGCTTGATACATTCCTGAACGGCGTTGGCCTCCCGCCGCTGATCGACGATGATCACCGCATCGGGGAGCTTGCGCATCGTTTTAATGCCGCCTAAGTACTTTTCCAACCTGGCCAACTCTCGCCGCAGACGGCTGGCCTCTTGTTTGGGCAGGCGATCCAGAAGACCACTGCTCTCCATCTCCTCAATTTCTTTGAGGCGGTCGATGCGGGTTTTGATGGTGGCCCAGTTGGTGAGCATACCCCCCAACCAGCGCTGGTTGACATAGTAGCTGCCACAGCGACGAGCCTCTTGAGCGATGATCCCGGCAGCTTGCCGTTTGGTGCCCACAAACAGGAAGCGCCAACCCCTGTCAGCAGCATCCCGCACATACTCGTAGGCTTCGTTCAGATAGCGGGCCGTCTGCACCAAATCGATAATGTGGATGCCGTTCCGCTCGGTAAAGATGTAGGGTCGCATTTTCGGGTTCCAGCGGCTGGCCTTGTGGCCGAAGTGAACCCCTGCCTCCAACAGTTGAGGCAAACTGACTACGCTCATGAGTTTTTCCTCTCCTACGGGTTAGCCTCCGCCCGAACGGATCCCAGTTACGGCCTTCCCGCCGGTTACCTGCACAGAGCGCTCTACCCCCATTGGCAAGGAACTCAGGAGCTGTTGCAGCAAACCGCGAAAGGGCTGTAAGGACACCCGGTGGTTCAGGCGTGCGATTTCTTAACGGCTTAACTAAGCTAGCATGTTTTCCACGGGATCCCGCAGCTTGGGGTTAACTCTGGCCGCGATCCGATGCTAGACTAGCTAGGCACTTCATGGGCTTCTACCCGTAAGTGCGTCGGGGCGTAGCGCAGCTTGGTAGCGCACCACTTTGGGGTAGTGGGGGTCGTGGGTTCAAATCCCGCCGCTCCGATACTGAGTAATCAGGGGAGGGCTTGAGCCGGACAAAGCCCACTATGCCGGAAACTTTGAGGTACTTTGGCTCCGCTGTCAATCCCTTGCCATTGGCTCCGTTGATCGGCAGCCTTAAGAATCAGGTCACAAGCTTGGCCGGACAATGTGGGATCCCGGTTTTACGGTGCTGGATCCCGATGCGGAGCCGACCTTGAACAACATGGGGTTTCGACGGATCTGGAGCGCTTAATCACGGCCCAGGATCCAGGCAATAAGGGGGGGATCCCTGTGGTCAAGATAATACCGAACGGCTTGGGTCAGGTCGATTTCCAGGTCGCGGTTTTGGATGTCGGTGATCATCCTGTGCATAAGCTCCAGATGGATGCGGTCGTCTTGGGTGAGCAGAGCATACTTGCCATTGGGGCTGTTGTTGAGGGCGGCCAAGGCCGCTTGGGTGGCGGTAGCCTTTTTGGAAGGAGGCTTAAGGCGGGCATCCCGTAGCAAAAGAAACTGAAGCTCAGGGTGAGCAATCACCAATTGGTTGAAGTTATTGAGCTGTCCATACATGCTGCTGGGACCCACTTGGATAAAGGCAATCACCCGCTTTTTGCTGGGGAAATAGAGGTGATCTGGAAGCTTGTGTTTGCCCAGCTTCAGGGCACTCATGGGGAGAGGATGGATCCCTTGCAGGGCATTGACGATGGTGCGCAATTTGCCGATATCAGCTGTGCTGTCGATGATCGCCTCTTGGGGATAGGCGGCGCGGAGCTGAGCCTCAGTGGTGCGGAGATAGGGATCCAGCGTCTCAACAAGATCGGCAGATGGGCTGGGATCCCGAAGGGGTGGAGATAGAACGATGGAGGGGCCGTGGGCAGGCAGAAGGGGGATGAGCAGTTGTTTGAGGGTTTGCAGCTCAGTTTCGAGCCGCTGGACACGGACGGCTAGATTGCTGGCAGTGGGTACAACTTGCACCTGGGGAGGGAGAGGGATCCCGTTGATGTAGTGGCGGTAGTAGGCTGAGGCTCGGTTGAGAATGGCGCGGATGGAGGGTTGGCTGAGGATATCGCTGAGGTCATCGGCGGTGAAGAGAGCTTGGAGGTGGATCCCTGAGGGCAGGCGGCTCTGGAGAAGGGCTTGAAGCTGGGGAAGAGAGGGGAGATCTAGGGAGAGGACGGTTTGGGAGAGGCGATCGACGGTAGCCCGGTCAAATTGGGTTTGGAAATGTTGCCAACGGTCGGGGAACAGATTGAGGATAAACAGACTGTTGGGAATACGGGTAAAAAGCTCTTTTAGAGCATCGCCAAAGTTGAGAAGGATATCTCGATTTTCCTCTCGGCCCAGAGCCTCCAATTGGTCGAAGACAATGATCAGGGGCTGGTCGAGCAGCGAAAGCCTGCCGATGACTTTCATCCCTTCTAGGGCAAAGGTGTTGCGATCCAGATCTGCACTCCAAGGGGGCAACCCAATCAAGTTGGTTTCTTCAGGATCCAGGTCGGTACCGCTGAGCCAGCGGATGATCTGGTGACGGCGGTTGGGATCCCTGTAGCTGCAGTATTTGATGATGCCCTTGAGAATGTTTTCGGTGGAACCGGTAAGGAAGTTTTGCTCTGCCCACCAGCGCAGAACCTGTTTTTCAATGGCTTGCCATTGTTGACGACGACGCTCGGTGCCTTCTGCTCCCAGGCGATGAAAGAGGTTGAGGGGATCCGCCGTGAGAAGGGAGAGAAACTCTTCAGTTTTTGAGGTTTGGGGGAAGGTTTTCAAGATTTCCACAAAGCTCTTGGCAATCAAGTAGTCGAGCTGGGTGTGGCGATGGGCATCTACCCGTTCGCGCAGGGATTCCAGGGTGTGGCTGTAGATGTGGTGGTAGATGTTGTCGGGATGGGTGGGCTGAGGGATAAACAGGAGACGGTTGTAGCGCAGGAGGTTTTGGGCCACCCGCATGATCAGGTGGGTCTTGCCGGATCCAGGTTCTCCCAGTAAGACAACCCCTCGGCTCTGGTGGTTGGGATCCCGTTGGATCTCCTGTAGGGTGGCAGTGAGCTGCTGGTACTGAGGCTGATAGATGGTGGTCTCGTCGGGATAATGCTGAAAGGGATTGTCAACTCTGCTGTTGGCGAAAGGATTGGGAACATTCTGGGCTTTGAGCTGAGCGTGGGTGAGGTGGCGGTAAAGGTGATAGGTAAAGAGGGCATCGTAGCTGGCGTCGTGGGCTAACTTGGAGTTGAAGTAGCCGCTCTCCAGTTGGATCCCAAGATGTTTGCTCAGGTACTCGAGTCCGTAACCGGCGAGGTTGGGAAAACATTGCTTGGCGGCTGACCAAGTACAGAAGATGGGGTTAGGAAGCCAATCTTGGTTAACTTGGTCAAAGGCTTGTTTAAGGATTTTTAGGTCGTGATCTGCATGGTGGAAAACAAGGGTTTTACCTTGTGTCAAGCGCTGTAGATCCGCAACGATCTGGGTCAGGGGCTTGGGCTGGGGGTGGTGGGGCGAGTATTCTTGGGTGTAGGCATGGTAAATAAGCTTGCCGCTGCTGTCGATAAGGGCGATTTCTTTGAGGTTGGGGTTGCCCTCGGTGTCGATAACCAAGTAGCTCATGGAAGGGCGGGATCCCGTGATGCTAATGTGCTCAGACTCTAACACGAGCTACCCAAATGAGATAAGGAGCCGCTGGCGGGAGCTGACAACTCTTTTTTTCCTGCGGTTAAAGAGTAAACCTTGCCATATCATCTTCTCCACCGGATCTCGACCGTCAAACGGGGGGATCCCTGAGCAAGCTAGCTCTGAGATAGGCGCTTCACCTCAGCTCCAGAGAGCAGGCGATGGGCTTCTTGCAACAAAGCCGGGATCCGGTCGCGGTGGGGGCTGTGGATAAGATAAGGTCGCAGGGCTTCGGCATCCACTTTGTCTGCCCGCTGGCCGGGGAGCCAACTGCCGGCATTGCCCAACAGGTTGTAACGGCTCTTGGCATAGTCCACCAAGTCATAGGCCAAGACCAAATTGCGCAGCAGCAGAATGAACGGGATATTCACTTGTCCGGGGGTTTGGTCGTAGCGAGGCAGGCCCTGGTGCCAAGTTTTGGCGTAGTGTTCCCCCACCTGCTCGATCAAAGCTTGCTCTAGGCGGGCCAGGATCGGCGGCAACAGCTCATCAGCCCGATCCAATAACTCCACCGCCTGCAGGTGCTCATCAAAATCGCTGGGTCGGGCCGCCCCAATGCTGAGGGTGTGAACCTGGGGATGGGACAGACAGAACAGGTCGTTGAAGACCATCGGGCTGAGGGGTTGGCACAACTGCACCAGCTTGGCGGGCGGATCGTAAAGCCTGCCCCCCTTGTCTGAGGGACTGATGATGAATACCCCCATATCCTGCTGGGCGGCAGCCTCAATGGCGGGCCAGTTGGTTTGGTTGACAAAGTACCAGTGCAGGTTGACGTAATCAAAGCCCCCTGACTGTATGGCTTCCACAATCAACTCCGTCGGCCCATGGGTGGAGAAGCCAACGAAACGCACCCGTCCCTGCCGTACTAGGCGCTGACACACCTCCAGGCACCCCCCTGGACGCAGGCTGTGTTCCAAGTCTTCCCAGGTGTTCAACCCGTGGATGGCCAGCAGATCCACGTAGTCGAGGTTCAAGTAGCTCATCGATTGCTCGAACTTGGCCAGGAACTGCTGCGGGTCGGCGCTGGGGCCAATTTTCGTCTGCACAATTAGATCTTGCCGGGGAAAGAGCGGCAAAATGCGGCCCAACTGCATTTCAGAAGTGCCATAGCCGCGGGCAGTTTCGATGTGGTTGATGCCCACCTCCAAGGCCCGGCGAATCGTCGCCTCCAGGTTCTGCTGGCTTGCCGCTGGGATCCCTGACCAAGGAGTATCTTGCCAACTGTGTTGATAGCGCATGCCACCACAGCTCAGCACGGGCATAGACAGCTCGGTACGCCCAAATCTGCGATACTGCATGGTTTTTCCCCTGGACTAAGCCCCATTTTAGAGTGGCCCCACCGCCGAAGCTTAAACCCCAGGCCGACCGCGTTGCGCAGCAGTCTCCATCAGAAATCAGATCAGTCTGGAGATATGAGGCTGCAGGAGAGCGACTAAGCTAGAGTGTTTTAGGAGTACGGGGCTGACGGGGCTCGAACCCGCAACTTCCGCCGTGACAGGGCGGTGCTCTAACCAATTGAACTACAGCCCCAATCGCTGCGAATATCTATTCTGGATGTGGACGAGGATTGTTGTCAATCATGGTGGTTAGTCTGGCAGCACAGGCCGCAACCCTTGTGGATACCGCTCCGCAAAATGGGATCCCAACGGCGGCGATGCAACAGGTGGCGGATGTGCTCACTCAGGTGGCCCAACACCTGGATCACCTGCAATACACCACCTTGCGCTACCCCGATGGCGGCTGGCTGACGGTGCGGGTGGTCGAGGATCCTGCTGCTGGCGACTCATCCTCAGAGGGATCCCAGCCGACGACCCATCTGTGGATCCCGGCCTTCGGCCACCTGGAAGATGCCCACACCACGCTGGCAGAGCTTAAGGATCGAGCGCCGGAGCTGGAGACCGCTTCTTTTGGGGTCTTGGAGCTGTTGTTCTTGGCGTTGGGCCTTTCTCGGGCCGATGGCATCGTCTTTTACGACCAAGCTGGGGATCGGCAACAGGGCAAGACCGTGGCCTGCCGAGCTTTGATGGAACAGGTCAATCAATCGCTTCGCAGATGGGCCTCTCCACCCCCTTCGATGGCTTGAGCTCTTGAACTTTTCTCTTTTATGGTTTTGTGGTCATTTCGATTCAAACTAGGACAAAGCGTTGAATGCGGAGGGCCAGAAGGCTTTTCTAAGGACTCCGTCCCGCCGGCGCGATCAGTAGCCCAGACGTCTCATCCTAACCTGAAACAACTATAAAACTATTAAAGATCTATAAAGTTTAAAGATCGCAACGCAAAATTCCAGATCCGCCAGATCCGCAGTCCGCCCTGCGTCAGCTCAAAATGGCTCCCTGCCGACGGGCAAACTTCCGCAGCTTCTCGTCCATCTGTGCCCCTCGCAGATCTGCTTTGCAAAAGTTGGTGAAGCGCTTGCTCTTTTCTTCTGGGGATCGAGCCAAACGAACCCCACCGCCCATCGACCAGATCACCGAGCTGGCCACCACCAAGGCGATCCCAGCCGCTCCTAACGCATAAACCAAATTGCCCGTGGTCAGGCGGACAAGCAAAAAGGCCAGGATCCCTGAGCCCAGCAGCCCCCCCAAGCCTGTCAGGATCCCTCCCAATGTTTTGGCCGATCCAGACAGTTGGCTCAAAACCCGTAGCCAATGGGGTTGAGGGGTGTTGAAGAGGATCCCGCGCAGATCCGCCCCCTGCAAGTTGGCCCCTGAGAAATCGGCCCCCCGCAGATCGGCCTGGCGCAAATCATAGCCGGCTAGGTTTTGGTTGGCAAAGGACTTTCCCCGCAGATCCGCTCCCGCCATGGAAGGGATCCGCGGTGGGGTGGCCGGCTTGATCCGTCCGCCGCCTGTGATGCTGCTGGCTCGGCCCAGTTGGGTGAAACCGGTGGTGCTCCCCCACTCAGAGGGGATGGATACCGGGCTGCTGGCTGTCATTCCCCCTGCGGTGGACGGAGGGAGGGGTGTGGGCACGAAACCACCCGAGCGGCGCTTGGCCCAGTAGCCGGAGATCACCGATGTGCTGGGATTGGCAGACAGGGGAGAGCTGGGCAACACAATCGGCTGAGAGATCGGGCCGCCTGCCTCTTCCACCGGGATCCCTTGCAACGCCCGCAAGACCTCGGTGGCGGTGGCAAAGCGCTGGTTGATGGCCGGCTGCAACATGCGGTGCAGAATGGCGTCGAATTCCGGGCTGAGCTGCAGGCAATCCGACCAATCCCACTGTCCCGTTTCATGGTTATAAAACTTGGCCGGAGATTCCAACGTCATCAAGTTGATGCAGGTGGCAGCCAAGGCATAGAGATCGCTAGAGGGACCGACCGCCTGGCCGGCTACTTGCTCCGGGGGAGAAAAGCCAAGGGAGCGGATTGCTGTCACTTCTGCCGCCTGCTCCTGGGCTGGCCCCAGTTCCTTTACGGCCCCAAAGTCGATCAGCACCAGCCGCTGATCCTCTTTGCGGCGAATGAGGTTGGCAGGTTTAATGTCTCGGTGAACCGTGTTTTGGCTGTGGACATAGCTGAGGATCAGCAGCACCTCCTGCATCACCTGCCGGGTTTGTTCTTCGGAAAAGGGCCCATTGCGACGCATTTCTTGGGAGAGGGTGGTGCCCTGGATAAATTCCTGCACCAAGTAGAACTTGCCGCCTTCCTGAAAGTGGGCGTAGAGCTTGGGGATCTGCGAATGTTCGCCCAGGCGCTCCAACACTTGGGCCTCGCGATTGAAGAGCTCCTCCGCCAGCTTGGCCAGTTGCGGGGATCCCTCGACCGGGCGCAACTGCTTGATCACCCGCCAAGGTTTGGAGGGCATGTCCTCATCCCGCGCCAAAAAGGTAGAGCCAAATCCCCCCTGGCCGATGCGCTTGAAGGCCCGGTAGCGATTGCGCAGCAGCAAGGGATGGCCACAAGAGGCACAGGTAGAAGCGTCCGCCGGGTTTTCCGGGTGCAAACAGGCAGGGTTAAGGCAGTAGCAGTTGGGCATACCAGTTTGGGGTTACCGGCTGGCGATCCGGACAACCGAGACGGAGCCAAGAAGTCGGCAGGCAAGTTGTGAGAGATACATACAGGTTAGACCAAGAAGAAACAAATCTTGCACAACTGCCTCAGATAGGCTGATCTTAGCGTCTGCCCGCCCTGAGGTTAATCGGACAAATCGCTTAGGTTTTCGGCGGATGGGGTTTGGTGGAACAGAGGAGAACAACAAGGGCTGGACTGCCCTGCAGAGGGAAAACTTAGAATTGATGAATACAGCCATCTTCGCCTGTCATGTTTCCAGCTCTTTCCGGTGCCGCCATTCGGCAAACTTTTCTGGACTTCTACGCTCAGCGGGGCCACCAGGTGTTGCCCAGCGCCTCCTTGGTGCCAGAAGATCCAACGGTGCTGCTGACCATTGCCGGCATGTTGCCCTTTAAGCCCATTTTCCTGGGGCAACGGGATCCGGAGTACCCACGGGTTACAACGGCCCAGAAATGTGTGCGCACCAACGACATCGAGAACGTGGGCCGAACGGCGCGCCACCACACCTTCTTCGAGATGCTGGGCAACTTCAGCTTTGGCGACTACTTCAAAAAGGAGGCCATCGCCTGGGCCTGGGAGCTGGTGACGGAGGTTTTCGGCCTGCCCCCGGAACGGCTGGTGGTGAGCGTCTTTCGCGAAGATGAGGAGGCTTTTGCCCTCTGGCGAGATGAGATAGGGATCCCGGCCCACCGCATCCAGCGCATGGGAGAGGCGGATAATTTCTGGGCTGCCGGCCCCACCGGCCCCTGTGGCCCTTGTTCTGAGATCTACTACGACTTCAAGCCAGAGCTGGGGGATGAGCGGATCGATTTGGAGGATGACTCCCGCTTTCTGGAGATCTACAACCTGGTGTTCATGGAGCTGAACCGGGATAGCGAAGGTCACCTGATGCCGCTGGCCAAGCAAAACATCGACACCGGCCTGGGGTTGGAGCGGTTGGCCCAAGTGTTGCAGGGGGTGCCCAACAACTACGAGACGGACTTGATCTTTCCCATCATTCAAACGGCGGCTGGGATCGCCGGGCTGAACTACTCCAAGGCCAACCCGGAGCAGCAGATCTCTCTGAAGGTGATCGGGGATCACGCGCGGGCAGTGATGCATTTGATTGCCGATGGGGTGCTTCCTTCCAATGTGGATCGGGGCTATGTGCTGCGGCGGCTGATCCGGCGAATGGTGCGCCACGGGCGATTGCTGGGGATTGGCGAGCCCTTCACCATCCCGGTGATCGAGACCGCGATTCAGTTGGCCGAGGCTGCCTATCCTCAGGTGCGGGAGCGAGAAACCCTGATCAAGACCGAGCTGCAACGGGAGGAAGAGCAGTTTCTCAAAACCCTGGAGCGGGGGGAACGGCTACTGCTGGATTTGTTTACTGCCGTCGAATCTTCCCGTCGCGACAGCGGCTCGCCAAAGCAGATCTCCGGCGCCGACGCCTTCAAGCTCTTCGATACCTACGGTTTTCCGCTGGAGCTGACCCAAGAAATTGCCCAGGAACACGGCTTCAACGTGGATCTGGAGGGCTTTGAACAAGAGATGGAGAAACAGCGGCAGCGGGCCCGCGCCGCCCACCAAACCATCGACCTCACAGCCCAGGGATCCCTGGACGAGCTGGCGGATTTCCTCAGCCAAACGGAGTTTTTGGGGTACAGCCAATCTTCTGCCCGCGGCGTGGTCGAGGCCCTGCTGGTCGAGGGGAAATCGGTGCCCCAAGTGGAGGCAGGGCAGGCAGTGCAGGTCGTTTTGGATCGCACGCCCTTCTACGCCGAGTCCGGCGGGCAAATTGGCGACCGGGGCTACCTTTCTGGGGACGGCCTGCTGGTGCGGATTGAAGATGTGCAAAAGCAAGGGGATCTGTTCGTTCACTTTGGCCATGTGGAACGCGGGATCCTGCGGGTGGGGGATCCCGTCCAAGCCCAAATCGACCTGGCCTGTCGGCGGCGCGCCCAAGCCCACCACACCGCCACCCACCTGCTGCAGGCGGCCCTGAAAAGAATTGTCGATCCCTCGATTGGTCAGGCGGGATCCCTGGTGGCCTTTGACCGGCTGCGCTTTGATTTCACCCTATCCCGGCCAGTCACCCCTGAGGAGCTGGAACAGATCGAGAACTTGGTGAACACCTGGATTGCCGAGGCCCATGCTGCTCAGGTGGCGATCATGCCCTTGGCCGAGGCCAAAGCCAGAGGTGCTGTGGCCATGTTCGGGGAAAAATACGGCGCTGAGGTGCGGGTGATCGACTTTCCGGGGGTGTCGATGGAGCTGTGCGGTGGCACCCATGTCAACAACACCGCCGAGATCGGCCTGTTCAAGATCATCGCCGAGACGGGAGTGGCTGCCGGGATCCGCCGCATCGAGGCCGTGGCCGGGCCGGCTGTGCTGGAATACCTGAACGAACGGGACAGGGTGGTGCGGGAGCTGAGCGCCCAATTTAAAGCCAAGCCCCAGGAACTGCCGGAGCGGGTTGCCGCCCTACAGGCGGAGCTGAAAGCTGCCCAGAAGGAGCTGGAGGAGGTGCGCAGCCAGTTGGCCTTGCTACAGGCCGAAGGTCTGCTGGCCCAAGCGGTTGCCGTCGCAGATCTCAAGGTGCTGGTGGCCGAGCTGGGATCCACCACCCCTGAGGCCCTCAAAACCGCTGCCGAGCATCTGCTCCACAAGCTGGGGGAAGGGGCAGTGGTGCTGGGATCGGTGCCGGAAGCCGGCAAGGTCAGCCTGGTGGCTGCCTTTAGCCCTGCTGTGCAGCAACTTGGCCTGAAGGCGGGATCCTTCATCGGCGAGATTGCCAAACTCACCGGAGGGGGCGGCGGCGGACGGCCCAACTTGGCCCAAGCTGGGGGCAAACAGCCGGAGAAATTGGCAGAGGCTTTGCAGGTGGCCCGGGAGCGGTTGCAAGCGGAGCTAATCTCCCGTTAGCGGAGCGAAGCCCCTTTGAGCAGCAACAGGCCGTCCATCAGCCACTACAGTCTGTTCAGTTTAGGGTGAGACACTCGGGCTATAGAGAGAAGCCTTCTGGCCGCGTATTGGGTTATGGGTTTAGTGTCCTAGTTTGAATCGAAATGACTATAAATCTTCGGCCAGTGGGGTTTCCGACATGTCTTCCAAGCTCAGTTGCACCTGCCGCTGCAGCGCCTGAATCGCTTGGTATTCCTGCTGGATGCTGGCCTGGTACTGGGCGGCCAGGGCAGTGTTGCCTTCGGAAAAGGCTTGATCCCACAGTTGGGTCCAGTAGCGGTAGCGCTTCTGGCGAATTTCCAGCTCCATGTTGGCAATGGCGGCCCGCACCACCATCCGTGGACGCATCAGGGCTACGCGGGTATTTTCGTCCAACCAGAGCAGATGGCTGAGGCGCTCGTTGAGCTGCTCATCTTGGGCACAGAGGGTGCGCAAAGCCGTCAGCAACGTCTCTTCTTGCTCTTCCAGCTCTGGCTGTGCCGAGATCAGCTCCAAGATCCACTGCCACAACTCGCGGTGGGGGCGAAAACTAAATTGCAGCTCCCGCTCCAGCAAAGTTTGGCGAATTTCGCGGCGATACTCGCCAAAATGCAGAAAAATCTGCAAAAGATGGGACTCCGACTGCAAGAGTTTGGATCCCTTATTGAGGGAAGGTTGCTGGGGTTTGGCCCAGCGGTACTGCCGCACGGCTCGGCGCAGGTCTTCTTCCAAATCTCGACTGAGGCGACCGTTGCCGCGGCTGAGCAATTCTGCCACTTTGTGCAAATACAAAGAGCGCCATTGTCCACCCAAACCGGCCAGCAGTTGCACAAGGGCTTGACGGGCCTGCTGAAAATCGGTGGCTCGGCTCAGATCCCGACCAGCCAACACCTGTTCAATTCGCCAATCCAGCCACAGGGGAGCTTGCTCGATCAGGGTTTGCAGTTCAGAAACCGCTCGCGTCGGCGGGGCCGAGCTCTTGTACTCCCGCAAAAACTCGTCGGCATCTTTGCCCTCAGGAAGGGTGAGAATGCGCAGCTCAATTTCTCCGCGCCGCGCTTGTTCTTCAACGGCTTCAATGGCTCGGTTGGCGGCGTTCAAACCGGCCCGATCCGCATCAAAATTGAGGATCAGCCGCTTCGACTGGGTGTAGCGCAGCAGGGTCTTCACCTGGTGGGGCGTCAAAGCAGTGCCCATAGCGGCTACGGCATAGGCAACCCCCGCCTGATGCAGGGCGATGACATCGAAGTAGCCTTCCACCACCAGGACTTGATCGGCCTTGGCAATGGCATCGCGGGCAAAGTTGAGGCCATAGACCACCTGGCTTTTGTTGAAGAGCTCTGTTTCTGGAGAGTTGAGGTACTTGGGCTGTCCTGACTCCCCCAAGGCTCTGCCGGCAAACCCGATCACCCGCCCCTGCACATCGAAAATGGGCAGCATGATCCGGTTGCGAAAGCGGTCGTAGTGGCCGGATCCCTGCTGGCGGGGAACCAGCAATCCAGCCTCTTCTAAAAGTTTGACCGGTTGGCGCTTGTGGTTGACCAAGTATTCGTAGAGAGATTGCCAGCCGGGGGGAGCAAAGCCGATTTGAAATTTTTGCAAAGTTTCTTCGCTCAGGTGGCGGCTGTGCAGGTACTGGCGGGCGGCGGATCCTAGCTGGGATCGGAGGGCATGCCGATAAAAATCGGCAGCCATGGCCAAAATCTCCAGCAGCTTTTCCCGGTGGGAGAGCTCCCGCTCATCAAGGGATCCCAAGGGCTGCGCCTCGGGATTGCGGGTGGGCAGAGGTATGTGGTATCGCCTCGCCAAGTGGCGCACGGCCTCAGCAAAGGAGAGATGCTCGGTCTGCATGACAAAGCGCAGCACATCTCCCCCTGCCCCGCAGGAGAAGCACTTGTAGATCTGCTTGCTGGGGCTGACCTGAAAACTGGGTTTGTGGTCGTTGTGGAAAGGGCAAAGCCCAACGAAGTTCTTTCCCTGCTTGCGCAGCACCACTTTTTCGGCCACCACTTCCACGAGGTCGGCCTTTTGGCGCACCAACTGAATGAAATCGGGGGGCAGACCGCTCATGGCTTCGGGGGATCCTGACCTTATGGTAGCCGGGGGAAACTCGACAGGCTGTCTTTTGACCTGGCCCAACGGGCTTGGGATAATGGGTAAGCTTTAAAGGCTAGTTTTCGGTCAGTCCCTGAGATGAAAATGCGAATGATCAACCTTTTTATCGGGCTTTTGGTGGCAGTATTTGCCCTCTTTTTAGGCCCGCAAATGGCTTCTGCTGAGCCTGATTTGGCCTTGGGAGCCAAGGTCTTTCAGGCCAAATGTGTGGGTTGTCACTTGAACGGGCGCAACACTTTGGTGGCAGCGAAAAACCTTTCTCTGGCGGCTCTTCATGAGTACCACGTAGACACCCCTGAGCTGATCCAGGCCCAAGTGAGAAACGGCAAAGGGGCCATGCCGGCTTTTGCCAAGATTCTCAAGCCGGAGGAGATCGAGGCGGTGGCGGCCTATGTCTTGGATCGCGCTGAGCACAACTGGAGTAGAGGCTAGTGTCCAAAGAGAGGACTCAAGATCCAGCCCTGCTCCAGGGGAGACCAGTGGAGCGGCTGCCTCACGAGCAGGGATGTGAAGGACAGGGATCCCGCCGCAAAATCCTGTCGGTTGGCGTGGGAGCCCATGGCTTGGTGGCGGTGGGCATTTCCGCCCATGGGGTGGTGGCCATCGGCGTGGTGACCCACGGCATCCTCTCTATCGGCCTGGTGGCTATGGGAGCGCTCTCGTTCGGGCTGGTGTCGATGGGCTTGGCCAGTGCCGGCCTGGTGTCGATGGGCCTCTCCAGTTGGGGACAGCACAGCATGAGCGTAACGGAATCCCACGGATCCCATCGCCATCCTTAGAGGTCTTGGCGAATGGCTCTGCATTTTCTGCACAGTTTTGTAAGGAGCATTGGCAATGTTCAGTCTGCAAAGTTACTTGACCCTGGCCAAGAAATCTCTGCTGGCTTTGGGCATGAGCTTTTTGCCTCTTTCTTCCGCTTGGGCTCATGTCACCGTCCATCCCAAAGAAGCCCCGGCGGGCAGCTATGCTAAGCTCACCTTTCGGGTGCCCCATGGCTGCGATGGATCCCCGACCGTTCGCCTGCGGGTGCAGATCCCAGAGGGATTCGTCTCTGTGAAGCCGATGGTGCATCCCCTGTGGAAAATCGAGACGGTCAAAAAGCCGCTGGAGACCCCCTATGAGTCGCATGGGAAGATGATTACCGAAACGGTTGCCGAGGTGATCTGGAGCGGCGGCTCGCTGCCCGATGAGTTCATGGATGAGTTCAGCATCCGCGCCAAGCTGCCGGATCGGCCCGGCGAGGTCATCCCCATCCCAGTGATTCAGGAGTGCGAGCAGGGCATGTACCGCTGGATTCAGGTGGCTCAGCCTGGCGAGGATCCCAACAGTTTGCCGGAGCCGGCTCCGCTGCTGAAGCTGACAGGTGGAGACAGTGGACAGGGTCACGGTCAAGGCCATGGGCACGGCCATGGACACGGTACCCGCTAAGCGGTCTGCTTAGGAGCATGTTTCATCCCAAAAGGGGTTTTGCTTGGATTTGGTCTGGGATCCTCTGCGCCTTGCTGTGGGTGGCCGGGATCCAGCCCGCTTTTGCCCATGCCAGCTTGCTCTCCACCTTCCCAGAGGATGGGGCGGTGCTGCAGGAAGCTCCGGCCCAGGTGCGGCTTGTTTTCAATGAGCCGGTGCAGATCACACAGCTCCAGGTTTTAGACAGCAACGGACGAGCTCTGCCCTTGGAAAATCGGGTGACCAGGGGTGAGGCACCGCAGGGGGATTTGCCGCAGGGGATCCCCGAGGGAGTTTACATCGTCAGCTGGCGGGCCATTTCTGCCGATTCTCATCCGGTGAGTGGATCGTTTGCCTTCCAGGTGGGGGCAGCCGATCCTGGGCAATTGCAGGCGGCGAGGACAGCTCACGCCCAAGGAAGGGATCCCTTGTACTGGCCGCTGGTGGGGGTGCGCTGGGGGATCTACTTGGGCAGCCTTTTTGTGGTGGGGGTGCTGGGCTGGTGGCGACTGTTGCGGGGGCGGTTAAACGCCGAGGCCGGATCTTGGGCTTTTGCGACAGCTTGGATCACCCTCAGTTTGACCGCGGTGGCCTTCAGTCTGCATTTGGCCCAGCTCTACCCTTACTTTAATGGGCGAGAGCTGCTGCGTGTGATGCTTTCTCCCTACGGTTGGGGTACAGGGCTGCGGCTGGTGGGGCTAGGGATCCTGATCTGGGCCTGTGAGGGAGGTGCCGTCTGGGCCAGCGGTATGGGGTCGGTGTTGGTGCTCGGCTCCTTTTTGCCCATTGGCCATGCTCTCACCAGTGAGCATCCGATGGGGACAATGGCGCTGCTGGGGCTGCATCTGGCCGGTTCAGCTTTCTGGTTGGGAGGGTTGTGGGGGCTGGAGCGCCTGCTGGGCAAGGAATCTGCTCTCTACCCATCTGTAGGCATCATCCAACGGTTTTCTGACGTGGCCACCTGGGCGGTACCGGGGCTTATCCTGGCGGGGGTGGGGATGGGTGGGATCCACCGCGGCTGGGACTGGGATCATCCGTATGGGCAGTATCTCTGGGCCAAGCTGCTGCTGGTGCTGATGATGGTGGGGTTGGGCGCCCACAACAAGTTTTGGCTGGTGCCGGCATTGCAACAGGGTGGGCAGACGGTGGGCCGGTCGCTGCGCCGGATCGTCCGCCTGGAGTTGGTGGGGCTGATGCTGGTGCTGGCCTTGACCAGCTTCCTGGTGGCCCAGGCTCCTCCCAGTAATGGAAGGCAGGGCATGGGAGCCCCACTGGAGTCGGGCTTGCAGACCAGTTGTGAAGAGCGCTTGAACTGGCCGGAAGGCAGCCTGCACCTGAAGATTCTGCCCTGCCGTCCCGGAGAAAACCAGATCCAAGTCGAAGTGAAAGGGATCCCGGCTCAGGAATTGACCCTTGGGTTTTCCCTGCCGGAACACGGGATCCCCCCTCTACGCCGCACTGTAGCGCCGGATGGGCCTGGCCAATTTGTGGTGGAAAATGTGCCCCTAGCCCTGGCGGGGGAATGGCAGATCGAGGTGAGACTGCTGATCAGCGATTTTGAAGAGCGGCGAGGTCAGATCGCGGTTTCTCTCTGACTGAATTGTTACAGACATTGAAGATCGCGAAAAGAAAAAGCAGAAAAAGACCCTGGATAGGAGCTGTGGATTGCTCCGCCCAAGGGCGTCCGCCTGTGGCAGAATCGAGCCAGCTTGCAGTGGCAAAAGGCTGCGCCGCTCAGGGACTGACTTGGCCATGGAAGACAAGATCAGAGCGGGAAGTGTGCTCAGGGGACGCTATCGCATTCTCCATCCCCTCGGGGAAGGGGGATTTGGCATAACCTACAAGGCGGTGGATCAAGACACCTTCGATAGCCCCTGCGTCGTCAAGCGCCTTCGCCCCCTCTCCACGGATCCTTATACACTGGCCACGGCTCGCAAGCTCTTTGAACGGGAAGCCAAGGTTCTCAACCGGCTCAACCACTTCGACCAAGTGCCCCGCCTTTTGGCCCACTTCGAGCAGGATCAGGATTTTTACTTGGTGCAAGAGTTTGTTGCCGGGCATGATCTCAGCCAGGAGCTGATCCCGGGCAAGCCGCTGAGCGAGGCCGAGGTTTTGAAACTGTTGTGGGATATTTTGGAGATCCTGCGCCATGTACACGCCCACCAGATCGTCCATCGGGATATCAAGCCGGCCAACCTGATGCGCCGCGATGCCGATGGCAAGTTGGTGTTGATCGACTTTGGGGCAGTCAAGGAAGTGGGGCGGTTGGTCAGCCATGCCCCCGGCCAAACTCAGTTGGCGACGGTGATTGGCTCGGTTGGCTACATGGCGCCCGAACAGCTCAACGGCAAGCCCCAGCCCTGCAGCGACCTGTACTCCGTAGGGGTGCTGGCCATCCAAGCCCTCACCGGTCGTCCTCCCCATAAGATCCGGGACGATCCCCGCACCGGCCAACTGCTCTGGCGGGATTTGGTTCAGGTCAGCGAGGAGCTGGCCGAGATTTTGGATCGCCTGATCTGCCCCCACTGGCAAGAGCGTTTCCAATCGGCTGCTGAGGTGTTGGAGGCGCTGCGGCCCCTGTTGCCTTTTCCCCAAGAGGCGACGCTCGGCGATGTTTCGGTGGATCAGGTTTTGGTGACGCGCCTGTTGGCCCGCGGACAGGAGAAAGCCCGCCAAGGGGATTTCCAGGGGGCGATTGCCGACTGTACGTTGGCCATTCAATTGGATCCCCAAAATAGCCGCGCCTACAGCCAGCGGGGCAGCGCCCGCTACAAAAGTGGGGACTTGGCAGGGGCCATCGCAGATTACACCCAAGTCATTCAACTGGCAGGGGACGCCCGCGCCTATTTCAACCGCGGCATTGCCCGCTACCGGCTGGAGGACTACGAGGGAGCTGTTGCCGACTACACCCAGGCTCTCGGCCTCAACCCACAATGGGCGGTGGCCTACTACAACCGTGGCAATGCTTACCGGCAACTCAATCAGCAGCAGCAGGCCATCGAAGACTATTCGCGGGCCATTGAGCTCAACCCGGAAGATGTGCGGGCCTATTTCAACCGCGGCGTGGTGCGCGGCCATCTGGGAGATGCGCAGGGGGCAGCAGCCGATTTTTCCGAGGTGATCAAGCGGGACCCTCAGGACGGGGAAGCCTACTTCAACCGGGGAGTGGCGCGGGTCCAGTTGTCAGATTTGCAAGGGGCCGTCGAGGACTACACCCAAGCGCTGCAGTTGGATCCTCGCCACGGCAAAGCCTATTACCACCGGGGCCTGGCCCGGCAAGCGTTGGGGGATCCCCAAGGGGCCGTTGAAGATTTTTCTCAGGCCCTATCCCTACGGTCTGCTGAGGCCACTGAGCTACCTGAGGCAGAGGCGGCAGCCCAGGCGGATCTCTACTTGCAGCGG
This sequence comes from Thermostichus sp. MS-CIW-37, assembly GCF_054060065.1. Taxonomy (NCBI): domain Bacteria; kingdom Bacillati; phylum Cyanobacteriota; class Cyanophyceae; order Thermostichales; family Thermostichaceae; genus Thermostichus; species Thermostichus sp. MS-CIW-37. The sequence continues at coordinate 160,056 of NZ_JBSSCV010000001.1, forward strand.
GCCATGGCCTACCTGAGCAGCAACGCCCTGGAGCCGGCGCTGGCCGATTGTGAACAGGCTCTCCATCTGGATCCTAAGCTGTCGCGGGCCTATCTCTGCCGGGGCTTGGCCCGTCAGGGGCTGGGGGATCCCGGCGGCGCTCTGGCAGACTTCAACCGCGCCCTGGAGCTGGATCCCCACATGGCCAAAGCCTACCTCAACCGAGGCATTGCCCACCTGGACTTGGGCAACATCGAAGCGGCTTTGTCGGACTTGAGCCAGGCTATCGCTCTGGATCCCCAAGATGCCAGTGCCTACAGCAGCCGCGGGCGAATCCATTGGCTGTTGGGGGATCCCCTAGCGGCTCTGCAGGATTACACGGCTGCCCTGGAGCGGGATCCGCAGAACCCTCAGCTCTACTTCAACCGCGGCCAACTCCATGCTGAGCGGGAAGATTGGCCGGCAGCCTGTGAGGACTTCTCGCAGGTGTTGCAGTGGGGGATCCCACGCGGGCCGGAGCTGCTGGTTAATGCCCATCTGCGCCGCGGTATGGCACGGCAACGGCTGGGGGATTGGCAGGGGGCGTTGGCCGATTTCGACCAAGCTCTGCAAGGGGATCCTCAGTCGGGCTTGGCTTATTTCCATCGCGGCCAAGTGCGGGCTGCTCTGGGAGATGGGCTGGGGGCCATCCAGGATTACCACCAGGCTTTGGCGCTGGGGGTGGCAGTGGCCGAGGCGGATATCCGCCGAGATCTGGCGCGGGCCCAAATCCAGACGGGAGATCTGCAGGCGGCCTTGGAGCAGTTGAACGAGGCGGTGCGCTTGCAGCCGGAACGGCGGGATCTGCGCCAAGAGCGAGCTGAGTTGTGCCGACGGCTAGGCCGGTGGCCAGAGGCCATTGCCGACTACGACGAGGTGTTGCGGCAGGATCCTCAGGACTGGACGGCTTGGCTGGGACGGGGCATGGCCCATGGACAGGTGGGCAACTGGGATTCCGCCATTCAGGATCTCAGCCGGGTTTTGCAGCAGGATCCTGACCACAGGGAAGCGCTGTGGCACCGAGGACAAGCCCTGCAGCAGTTGGGTCAGACCGAAGCGGCCTTGCAAGATCTAAACCGTCTGCTGCAGCGGGATCCCCAACACAGGATGGCCCGCTTGGCCCGCGGCTCTCTGTTGTTGGCGTTGGCGGTGCGCGGCACCGATGGCCCTACCAACCGTGCGGAGCAGGATCGCGTCAGCGGGACGGAGTCCTTGGAGCTGGGGTACTACGCGCAGGCTGAATCCGACTTCGACCAAGTCATCCAGGAAGAGGCCCAAGACGGGGAACAGTCCCGGCAGCTCTATCTGGAGGCCCACCTGAAGCGGGCCCAAGTCCGCCGCCTGCGCCACAACCTGGAGGGGGCAATAGCCGATTGGGATCGGGTCTTGGAGCTGGCCAGCCCAGGGGATCCAGAAGTGCTGGTCACCGAAGCCCTGTTGTATCGGGGCTTGTGTCGCCAAGAGAGGGGGGATCTGGCTGGGGCGTTGGCCGATTTCACGGCGCTGATCCAGCAGCAACCGCAGGCTTCTCAGGCTTTTGCTTTGCGGGCAAGGGTGCATCTGGCTTTGGGGGATCAAGAGGCGGCATTGGCGGATCTCAACCAAGCTCTGAGCCTCGACCAGAACTGGGGGGTGGCCGATGCTGCCCTGGCCTACCGTCAACGGGGGGATCTACACCGGCAGGCCAATTGCCCTGAGCTGGCCATTGCCGACTACACGCAGGCCCTGGCCTTGAACCCTCAGGAGCACTCTGCTTTGCTCTGCCGAGCTCTCTTGTGGGATCGCGCGGGACAGACGGACAAAGCGATAGAAGACTACACCCGACTGCTGCAACTGGAGCTGGATCCCCAGGAGCGGGTCTGGGTTTTGAACAACCGCGGCTGGGCCTATGCCCAACAGGGGGATTTTTCGGCGGCCATCCGCGACTACGACCAAGCCATAACACTCTGCACTGCTGACGCGAGCGATAGGGATCCCTGCCACCTCAAGGCCCACTTCAACCGCGCCCTGGCTCGGGCTGCCCTGGGAGATTGGCAGGGAGCCTGCCAAGATTTTCAAACTGCCCTCCAGATGCAAGGGTACGAAGGTCGGCTTTAGATAAGGAGTGGAGGAGGGAGAAGTGAGAAGTGAGGACGGAATCTCTTCTCTTTGCTCTTTCCTCTCTCCTCTTTGCTCTTTTATCCTCTCAAGCCTCCTCCGCCACTTCTCCCGTCTCGGGCCGCAGCAGCGGAAAGGCAATGACATCGCGAATGCTGGGGGCATCACACAGCAGCATCACCAAGCGGTCGATCCCCACGCCCAGGCCACCTGTGGGGGGCAGGCCGTATTCCAAGGCGGTGAGAAAGTCTTCATCCAGAAAATGGGCCTCTTCATCGCCGGCTGCCTTCAGGGCTGCCTGGGCCTCCAGCCGCTGCCGCTGATCCACCGGATCGGTGAGCTCTGAGTAGGCGTTGGCCGTCTCCCGCCCCACGATGAACAGCTCAAAGCGCTCTGCCAACCCCGGTTTGCTGCGGTGAGGCTTGGTAAGAGGACACACCTCCAGGGGATAGTCCAGAACAAAGGTGGGCTGGCGCAGGTGGCTCTCACAGCAGTGCTCAAAGGCTTTGACCAGCAACTGGCCGGGGGAGTCCTGGGGGGAGAGATCGGGGATCCCCCGTTCTGCCAAGGCGGGCAACAGCTTGGCGGTGGATCCCGCTTCCACGTCGATGAAAATGCTGGTGGTCTCCTCCACCAGCTCCTGCATCGTCACCCGTCGCCAGGGAGGGGTGAGGTCGATGGCTTCCCCTTGGTAGGTGAGCTGCAGGGATCCCCGCACCGCCAGGGCGGCGTTGCAGACCAGGGTTTCCGTCAGCTCCATCATGGTGTGGTAGTCGGCGAAGGCTTGATAGGCCTCTAGAGAGGTGAACTCCGGGTTGTGGCGGGTGGAGATGCCTTCGTTGCGAAAGACCCGCCCAATTTCATAGACTCGCTCGATCCCGCCCACCACCAACCGCTTCAGGTGCAGCTCGGTGGCAATGCGCAAGTAGAGATCCAGATCCAGGGCGTTGTGGTGGGTAACAAAAGGCCGCGCCTCCGCCCCGCCGGGGATCACCTGCAACACTGGCGTCTCAATTTCCACAAAACCTCGCTCTTCCAGAGTCTGCCGCAGGGAGCGGATGATCTGGGCGCGGTCGAGCAAGGTCTGCTTGACCTCAGGGTTGACGATGAGATCGACGTAGCGCTGGCGGTAGCGTTTCTCCACATCCCGCAGGCCGTGCCACTTGTCCGGCAGGGGCAGCAGGGCCTTGGTCAGCACTTGGTATTCATCCACCCGCACCGACAATTCCCCTTTTTCGGTACGCTTGAGGCAGCCCTTGGCCCCCAGCCAATCGCCCACGTCGATGAGCTTGTCCAGGTTCTTGAAGGCCAACTCCCCCATCTGCTCCGTCAGCCGTTGCTTCTCCAGGTAAAGCTGGATGGTGCCGGAGCGATCCTGAAGGGTAAAGAAAGCCAGCTTGCCCATGACCCGCCGCGCCCGGATCCGCCCGGCCACCGCCACCTGCACATCCTCCCGCTCGCCGCCGGGCTCTAGGTCGGCAAATTGCTCCTGCAGCTCGGCAGCCAGATGGGTAACAGGAAAAGAATAGGCATAGGGCGGGATCCCTTGTTCCCGCAGGTGTTGGGCTTTTTCCAGGCGGGCGGCCCGTTGGGCGGCTTCGCTGCTGCTAGGGAGGGTAGACATGGCGGTGGATAGGCAATGGACAATGGAAGCCCCGTTAGGGACGGGATTTTTCAGGCTGCCGGCGGTGCGATCGCGTTAGCGGGACGGAGTCCTTTGCCGTGGGAACGCAGCAGCTCCAAAAGGGCTTCGGCCCGTTGGCGTTCTGCCTCAGCGCGCTGTTGTTCCAGAGCAGCCTTTTCTTCGCCGGTGGGCAAAACCCGCCCCTCCCGATCACACCAGCGTAGCCATTCGGTATTCACGCCCTCGAAGGATCCCTGCCAGAGGGTCAAGCCCAACCCGATATCCTCCAGCCAGGTGGACGCGAAGGGGACAAATTCACCCCCCCGCCGCTGAAAAAGGGCCAGAGGGGATCCCTGCAGTTCCCTTAGTTGCCGCAAGGGAGAGGCTACGCCCGCTGTGCGATCGTAGACCGCGTAGTAGCTGACGCCGGCGCGGGCATAGTCTTTGCGTTTGCGGCCCAGCTCTTCCCCTTTGCGCTTGGAGACAATCTCAATGACCACATCCGGCGGCTTACCCATCTCCCAGACCAGGTAGGTGCGATCTTCCTTGCGCTCAAAGCTGGCGGGGGGAGCTACCTCCAGGCTGAGCATCACATCGGGCATCAGGGGAGGCAGTTTGAGGGCATAGAACAGACCGACATTGGCCGTGGCCAAAAAGGGGATCGGTTCCCCGGTGTCTTTGGCCTTGGGCTGGAATGAGGTGTAGAGGGCACCGGTGAGCAGGCGCTGCAGCTTCTCCGAGTGAATGCTGTCCACAGGCTCATCGTCCTCGATGACCAGGTCACTAATATCCGGTGGCTCTGGCAGAGGAAATGCCGCCTCCGGCATCGAGGGCTGGACTGGGCTGGAGAGTGCGGAAACCATGCTCACCGGGATCCCTTGCTGGTGTTGCTAACTACGGACTAGGGCTCAGCTAAGGCTGCTGAGCTGTTTGCCCAGCAGGCGTAACCTTTTTCGAGGGTAACAAAAGTTTTCGGGAACATGATGGACATGCCACCGAAGCAGCGGATGCCGATCGCGTTAGCGGGACGGAGTCCAATCGCGTTAGCGGGACGGAGTCCTTGCTTGGCCTTTGGAGATAGGCGCAGCAGAGCCCAGCAGCCGGCGACGGGTGGAAGGCAAGGGGATGTTCACTCTGCGCTCTGGGAACCGGGCAGAGCCACCAGCAGGGCTTCCAACACCCGCTGCACCCGACTCAGGCGCAGGCCGTGATCCGACAACACAGGGCTGTTGGGGATGATGGCGTGGCGAAACCCCAGTTTGCTGGCTTCTTTCAAGCGCTGCTCCAATTGGGCCACCGGGCGCACCTGTCCTCCCAACCCCACTTCGCCGATCAAGACCGTCAAGGGATCCACTTGTCGATCCCGGAAGCTGGCGGCCACAGCCACTGCCACCCCCAAGTCGGCAGCCGGCTCGGCCACCTGAATACCGCCGGCAGAGGCGATGTAGGCATCGTATTTGGAAAGCGGGATCCCCACCCGTTTTTCCAGCACAGCCAAGATCTGCAAAAAGCGGTTGATTTCAATGCCGGTGGAGGTGCGGCGGGGGGAACTGTAGCTGGTGGGGCTGACCAGGGCCTGCACTTCCACCACCAGAGGACGGGTGCCCTCACAGGCGACGATGGTGGCCGTTCCGGGTGTGGCCTGATCCCGGCTGCTCAAGAAAAGCTGAGAAGGATTGTCCACCTCCACCAAGCCAGAGGCGGTCATCTCAAAAACACCCATTTCCTGGGCTGCCCCAAAGCGGTTTTTGACGGCGCGCAATAGGCGGTGGCTTTGGAAGCGATCCCCCTCAAAGTACAAGACCGTGTCCACCAAATGCTCCAGCACCTTCGGCCCGGCCAGGGATCCGTCTTTGGTAACATGGCCTACAATCAGCAGAGCCACCCCCAGTTTTTTGGCCAGCCGCATTAACAGGCCGGTGCATTCCCGCACCTGGGAAACGGATCCCGGCGCCGAGGTGAGTTGCCCCCAGAAGATGGCTTGAATGCTGTCGATCACCGCCACCTGCGGTTGCAGAGCCTGGATCTCCGCCACGATGGCCTCCAGGTCGGTCTCGGCCAAGAGGTAGAGCTGCTCGCTTTCCACCCCCAGCCGCTCGGCGCGTAGCTTGATCTGCTGGGCTGATTCTTCCCCCGACACGTATAAGATGGGCCCGCTCTTGGCCAGGTGGGCAGCGCTCTGCAGCAGCAGGGTGCTCTTGCCAATGCCCGGATCCCCGCCAATCAACACCAGGGATCCCGGCACAATGCCACCTCCCAACACCCGGTCAAACTCGCCATAGCCGGAGGAGAGGCGAGGGTGGCGATCTGAGGAGACCTGGGAGAGGGGGAGGGCCGACCGGGGGATCCCATTGGCGCGGTTGGACCTAGGAGCGAGGGCTTGGGCCCGTGGGGACTTGGCCGCTGGGGCGACGACCACTTCCGTCAGGGTGTTCCAGGCGCCGCAATGGTCGCAGCGGCCCAAAAACTTGGCATAGCGCTCGCCGCACTGGCTGCACTCCCAGACGGTTTTGGCCTTGGCCATAGCCGGGGACTCCTAGGCCTGGGGAGCAGCGGCGACAGGGAGGGGCACCTCCGGCAAGACCAGGGATCCGCACTGGGCGTGGTGGCGCAGCAGATGGTCGCAGAGGACCAGGGCCACCATCGCCTCCACCATCGGCACTGCCCGCGGCAAGACACAGGGATCGTGGCGTCCCCGCGCCGCCAAAACCGTCTCTTGCCCATTGAGGGTGACGGTGTTTTGAGGCTGGCGAATGGTGGCAGTGGGCTTAAAGGCTACCCGCAGGACGATGTCTTCGCCGTTGCTGATGCCCCCCTGGATGCCGCCGGAGCGGTTGCTGCGGGTGCGCCAGCCGCCGGGGGTCATGTAAAACTCGTCGTTGTGCTGCTTACCCGTCAGGTAGGTGCCGGCAAACCCCGAGCCAATCTCAAACCCCTTGCTGGCTGGCAGGGACATCACCGCCTTGGCCAAGTCGGCCTCCAGCTTGTCAAACACCGGGGATCCCAGCCCGCGCGGCACCCGGCGGGCTACACACTCCACCACTCCCCCCAGCGAATCCCCTTCCCGCGCCGCCTCCTCAATTTTTTGGATCATGGCCGCCGCCGCTTGGGGATCGGGGCAGCGGACGATGTTGGCCTCCACCTGCTCTGCAGTTACCGAGCTGGGATCCACCTGGGCTTCCACGTCTTTTACCCGCTGCACGTAGGCCAGGATCTCCACCCCTGCCGCTAGGCGCAGGATCTTCTTGGCAATGGCCCCGGCAGCCACCCGGCCAATGGTTTCTCGCGCTGAGGCCCGTCCGCCCCCCTGCCAGTTGCGGATGCCGTACTTGGCCTGGTAGGTGGCATCAGCATGGGAAGGGCGGAAGGTGGTGGCCATCTCCTGGTAGTCCTGGGGGCGGGCATCCTGGTTGCGCACCAGGATGTGGATGGGGGTGCCCAGCGTAAAGCCCTGAAAAACCCCGGAGAGGATCTGGCAGCGATCCGCTTCCTGGCGGGGCGTCGTGATGGGGCTCTGGCCAGGACGCCGCCGATCCAGCTCTGCCTGAATGTCGGCCTCGCTCAAGGGCAGCCGCGGCGGGCAGCCATCCACCACCACCCCCACCGCCCCCCCGTGGGACTCGCCATAGGTGGTCACGCAAAACAGGACACCGAAGGAGTTGCCGTTGGCCATGGGATCCCCAAGCAAGAAGTCGTTACTCGCAGGCGGCTGGGAGAGACTGTTTTCTATTCTGCACTAGGGGAGTGGCGGGCAGTGCGGTGCAGCTGGCGGCAGCCGGCAATTCCCCGCAACACCAGGTGGGGATCCCAGCGCAGCTCTGGGTCAAGCGGGCCCAAGTGAGGGTGGAGCCACTTCCCATCCCCGCCGGTCAGCAGCAGGGGGCCTTGGGGAAAGCGGCGACGCCAGTCGGCAATGAACTCGCGCAAGCCAGCCAAGAGGGTGTGGAGGATGCCGCTGCGGATGGCAGCCACGGTGTCGTTGGCCCAGCGAGGGGGCAAGGGATCCTGCGGATCCCACTGCACTTTGGGCAGCAGGGCTGTGTGATCAGCCAACGCCTGCGCCTGCAACCCCAGGCCGGGCAAGATGGCCCCTCCCACCAGGGATCCTTCAGAGTCAGCTCCTGTGAGGGTCAGGGCAGTACCCGCGTCGATGACCAAACAGGGCCAGCCGTAGTGGATCCCAGCAGCCCACAGGGCCAAAGCCCGATCCAGCCCCAACCCCGGGTAGGGATCCCGCAGCGGCACCTGCGACAGCTCCAACTGATGCACCCAGGGCGATGCTGGCGGCAGGGGGGCAGAGCCCACAGGAGCCAGCCACAGCTCTGTCTGCTGCGGCCAGGACAAGGGCTGGTGAGCAGGAAACCGCTCCACCTTCACCAGGGTCTCCTCCACAAACCAACCCCAGCGCACGTGAGTGTTGCCCAGCACGGCTGCCAGCCACTCACGACAACAGTGCGAAGCGTTGAGATCTGCCCCCTCCTCAAAACTCATGCAACAGCTCTGCCTCCACGCGAAACAGCTCCACCGGCTGGTCGGCAGGGATCCCGGCCAACCTCTTAGCGGTAGCAAGCTGCCATTCTGTCGTCAAAGCCTCTCCCGGCAGCAACACCGCTCCCCGGGTTCCAGAGCGGACAAATAGGCCCATGCGGGTGGGATCCACCTGCTCCACAGCGGCAAAAGGACTCCGTCCCGCCGACGCAATGGGCACCACCCGCCGCACAATGGCTACCTGAATGGAGGCCGACTCCAGCTCCCCGGGTTGCAGAGGTACGTAGCGCCAATCGCGGGTGACTGCCCCCACCGCCGCCCGGATGGTGGCCCTGACCAGGTCCTCGCCGCTGGGATCCAAGCTGCCCCAGCAGCCACGGGGCCGACCCTCTGTACTCACCGTTACAAAAACCCCCGCAGAGCGCCGCCAGTGGGGCGGGATCTCCTCTGGAGGTGGCAGCACCTGGCCGGTGGCAAAGTAGTAGGCAATGGCCTGACGCGCCAGCGCCGGCAGGGTGTCAGGGAGAGGTTGTCGCCGGCTGGGAGAGGGGATCCCTTCTGAATCGGACTCCGTCCCGCCAGTGCGATCCCGTAAGCGGTGCGAGGCACCCATGGACTCCGGCGGAGGAACAGGGGCAGTTGTCTCAGAAGGCTGCGGCAGGGATCCCGTCCACAAGCCCAGCCCCGCAGCCAGGAGCAGGCCGATCGCGTTAGCGGGACGGAGTCCTTGAAGACCCAGCAATCGAACCGTGAAGTGAACTCGGCAGGTGAACACCCAAGAGAATCCCGTTGGTGGTCACAACAACCGTACTCTAAAAGCTACGCCCTCTCTGCTGCAAATACTTGAAAACGGTGTTCAAATCCTTGTCGCCGCGCCCAGAACAGTTGACCACTACCCGTTGCTGGGATCCGAGCTGTGGGGCCAAAGTTTTCAGGTAGGCCAGCGCATGGGCCGTCTCCAGCGCGGGGATGATCCCTTCCAGCCGCGACAGCAGCAGCAACGCCTCTACGGCCTCATCATCGGTGGCAGCGTAGTACTCGGCTCGTCCAATTTCTTTCAGATAGCTGTGCTCGGGCCCTACACCGGGGTAATCCAAGCCGGCGCTGATGGAGTGGGCCTCCTGCACCTGCCCTTCTTCATCCTGCAGTAGGTAGCTCATGGCTCCATGCAGGACTCCAATCCGACCGCGGTTGAGGGTGGCAGCGTGGCGGGGCGTGTGCAGCCCTTCTCCGGCGGCTTCGATGCCGATCAGTCGCACCCCTGGATCCCGGACAAACTCGTTAAACAGGCCCAGGGCATTGGATCCGCCTCCCACACAGGCCAGCAGCACATCCGGCAGCCCTCCCCACTTCTCCTGGCATTGCTGCCGCGTCTCCTGGCCGATGACATCGTGAAAGGCCCGCACCAGCTTCGGGTAAGGGTGGGGCCCTGCCACCGTACCGATCACATAGTGGGTGGTCTCCACATTCGTCACCCAGTCGCGGATCGCCTCCGACAGAGCATCTTTGAGGGTACGCGTGCCCGCCTCCACCCCCCGCACCTCAGCACCCAGCAGGCGCATTCGCTGCACGTTGGGGGCCTGCCGCTCCATATCCAGTGCCCCCATGTAGATAACGCATTCCAGCCCAAAACGAGCACACACGGTTGCCGTGGCCACCCCATGTTGCCCGGCGCCGGTCTCGGCGATCACCCGTCGCTTGCCCATACGCACTGCCAGCAGGGCCTGGCCAAGGGCGTTGTTAATTTTGTGGGCGCCGGTGTGGTTGAGATCTTCCCGCTTCAGGTAGATCTGCGGGCCACCGTAGTGTTCTGTGAGCCGCTGGGCAAAGTAGAGAGGGCTGGGCCGCCCGACAAAATCCCGCAGCAGGCTGTGAAACTCAGCGCGAAAATCGGGATCCCGCCAATGCTGCTCAAAGGCTTCCTCCAGCTCTGTCAGGGCGCTCATCAAGGTTTCCGGCACAAACCTGCCCCCAAACGGCCCAAACCGCCCCTGGGGATCCGGACGCACTTGAGGGTCGAGAGGATCCAAAACACGAGGGGGAGAAGCAAGAGGAGCTGAGGTCATGGCAAAATCCGTCCGGGCCTTGCAGCCTGCAATAAGAGATTGAGACGAGCTTTCCCATTCTACAGAAGTTGGGAACTCGAGAAGGGGGGGTGGCCAACCTCTCCTCTCTTTTCCTGCCGTTCTCCCCCAACAGGGATCCCGAACAATTGTCTTTGAACAGGGGGCTTCCAAGGATTTTTAAGATGAGGCCGTCAGGTTTGGGTGGCCTATGGACGAACATCTACAAGAGTTGCTGCGGCAAGAAGATCAAAAAAGAGCGGATGCAGAAATTCGTCGTACCTATGCCCTTTCTCAAAAGTCTCAGGGGGTGGCGATCTTTTTGTCCATTCTGCTTGCTTTTGCAGCCTACATTTACACGCGGCGGTGGAAAGCTCTGATGATCTTTCTGGGGTGGTGTCTCTTCATCGGCGTGTTGTTTAGCGACGAAGAAGGAGAGGTTTCTCTCCCTGGGCTGTTTCTGGCCTCTACCTGGGCAGCGGTAGACAATTGCAGCGCTATCCAGCGGGCAAGAGAAGAAATCGAACGGCTGCGCTCCGGCCAAAACCCTGATGTTGATCGGCAAACTTAAACTTGGTCGACAAAACAAAATAGTGGCCCAAAAATCGGTATTTTATTTCAAACTCTCGAAAAAGATGCTATACCTACTATTTCAAGTGGCACCCAGATACAAGCGGCGCAACCGACCCATTCTCAACGGCAGTGAAACTTGGATTCCTATTCCCTTTGTCTTTTGGGAAAGAGCTTGGACAAACCAAATTCTGTCCCCCTAGGAGAGGGGCTGGAGGTGAGAGAGCTTAGGATAGCTACAGATTAGAGCAATCAAAACCATGAAGTCTGCTGCTCGCCTAGCTTGTCTGCTTGCCGGACTGATCCTAGGAGCGGGGATCCCCGTCATTGCTCCCGCCCCCGCCCTTCCCGTTGCCCAAGTTGGTTTCCAGCCCTACGTCAACGCCCGCTTTGGCTACCGCATCGACTACCCGGCAGACTTTATCCCGCAAGGGGAATCCGACAATGGCGACGGCCAAGTGTTTCTCGGTCAAGACGGGGCTGAGCTGCGCGTTTGGGGTGGGTACAACATTTTTCAAGCAACGCCCGCCAGCGCCCTGCAGGAAGAACTTCGCCGCAGCCGGGAAAACCAACGCCGGGTTACTTACCAAGCTGTTGGCCGGGATTTCTTTGTGGTCTCTGGCTACGAGCCCGTTCGTGTCAGCGGTGCGGAGCCCTTTGGCCAGCGGATTTTCTATCTCAAAACAGTTGTCCGCCCTTCGCTGCAAGCTGGCTTTGAGTTCGTGTACCCGGCCAGCCGGCGCGAGCGCTATGACCGAGATGTGGAAGCTATAGCCCGTTCCCTGCGCCTTGCCGATCCCTGAGCTAGACCCAAGTTGGGGCATGATCGTAGGGATCCCTGGCAAAACCCAATGGCCGAGAGACCGCTGGATAGTTGGCTGCAGGAACGCATGCGGGTTGTTGGCCTGTCTTCTTGGCGGGCTTTACAGGCCCAGGCCGGGATCAGCCGCCGCGCCCTTGATCAGGTGCGCCGAGGGAAGTGGGGATCCCTGCGCCTGGAGCAACTGCAAAAGTTGGCTGCCGCTCTGCAGTGGGATTTGGGATCCCTGCTGCGCCTCAACGGGAATGACAAAATGGGAGCCACCGATTCCTCAGAAGTCCTCTTCTCTCTGCTGCAGCCGCTGCTGACCAGCTACCCCACTGTCCGCCAGATTGCCCAGCGCAAGCCCGATTGGCCGGCCCAAAACGTGATTGCCTTGTTTCGATCCTTAGACGCTCTGCTGCAGCGCTGGGGGTATGAGCCCATCGGCAACCCCCTGGAGTCCGTCCCCTTTGATCCGCAACTGCATCAACCGGATCAGCCGGATATTCAGAAGGGGGATCCCGTTTACATCCGCTTTGTCGGCTACCGTCGGGGAGATCACATCCTTTGCCCGGCCAAAGTCAGCCGTTCCCTGCCTGGAGGATTGAGCTGATGGCACCTGCCCCCAAAGCGACCCTAGCCATTGATTTTGGCACCAGCAACACGGTGGTGGCAGTTTGGGATCCCGCCCAAGCAGTGCCCCGTCTCCTCACTCTTCCCGGCCTCTCTCGCCCAGACCACTCGGCTATTCCCAGCTTGGTCTACGTGAAGGGAAAAGGCCAGCTCCTGGTGGGGGAAACCGTGCGCGCCGGTCGGTGGGGGGCAGTGGATCCGCAACGGCTGTTTCAGGGGTTTAAGCGGGACTTGGTGGCGGAGTTTGTCCCTCCGCCGCGAGTTCTAGATGGAGAGCGCTACGACGCCGAGAGGGTGGCCCAAGCTTTTTTGCAGACGGTGATGGAAGCTGTCCCGAAAGAACACCTGCAGCCGCAACAGCTGGTGTTCACCGCCCCTGTCGGCTCTTTTGAGCGCTACCTCAATTGGCTGCGGGGAGTGGCCAGTGCCTGTGGCTGGGATCCCGTTCAAATTGTCGATGAAGCCACGGCAGCAGCCCTGGGCTATGCGGTTGGCCAGCCGGGATCCCTAGTGCTGGTGGTGGATTTCGGCGGCGGTACCTTGGATCTCAGCTTGGTGCGCACCCTCGCTCCCCAAGCGGGTAGCCCTGTCCTCAAAGCGGAGGTGATCGCCAAGGCCGATGCCTATGTGGGCGGGGTGGACATCGACATTTGGATTGCCGACTACCTACTGCAGCAACTGGGGCTAAGCCGACAGCAAATTGGAGCTCTGGGCTGGCTCAACCTCCTGGAGCAGGCGGAACAGCTCAAGATCGCCCTTTCCACTCAGATGGAAGCGGTGGGCAGTTGGTTTGACGACGAAGCCCTCACTGCCCATGAGTTGAAGTTAAGCCGGCAGGAGCTGGAAGAGATCCTGGAAACCCACCAGCTTTTGGATCAAATCCGCCAGTGCCTAGACGACGTTCTCCTCACCGCCCAGGCGAGGGGATTGGGCAAGAACCAAATTGAGCAGGTGCTCTTGGTAGGAGGCAGCTCCCAACTGCCAGCAGTTCAAGAGCTGCTGCGCTCCTACTTCGGCAAAAAGAAAGTGCGCTGCGAACGCCCCTTCGATGCCGTGGCCCTGGGCGCCCTGCAGGTGGGCCGCCAGGTGAAGTTGGAGGATCGCCTGCACCACAGCTATGCCCTCCGCCTCTGGGATCCCTTGCAGAAAAGCTACATCTACTACCCCCTCTTCGAACAGGGCAGCCCCTATCCCTGCCGACGGGCTGAGCCCTTGATCCTGCAAGTGGCCAACGACGGACAAACGGAGATTCGCCTAGAGGTGGGAGAAGTGGCCCAGGTAGTCCAGTCGGAAGTGGTTTACGACGAGCTGGGGCGGATGAGCAGCCGTCAACTCACCCGGCAAACCGATTTCCGATCCCTAGCTCCTCTTGGATCCCTGCCCATTCGCCTCAGCGAGACGGAGTCCTTACCGGTTTGTCTGGCCCGTTTGCAGCCCCCTGGCCGCGTGGGAGAGGATCGCCTTCGCGTCGAATTTGCCATTGATAGCTCGCGGCGCTTGTTGGTCACCATCACCGACCTGCAAACTCAGGCGCTCTTGGCAGAGGCCCAGCCTGTAGCCACCTTGAGTTAAGAGACGAAAGTAGAGAGAAGAGAGCGTCTTCACTGCAACGGAAGACAAAGAAAGCAATGTAAAGGGCACGACATGGCCACGATTCCCAACTCTCATCTCCCCTTGTGAGAGAGGGGTCGGGGGCTTGAGGAGAGTAGAGAGCGGTTGCGCCGACGGCGTGTGTCACCACCGCCCCATTTTGCCCGTCCTCCCCTCGACTTTATTCCGCCCGCCTATAGCGCCTGGGTGCTACGGCTCGTCCACGGGATCCTGCCCCTGCTCTTGCGGGTGAGGGTGCGGCGCTGGCTTCCTTCCGGCATTGCCAAAATCGAGGCCACAGGGGCGGAGATCTTGGCGCGGCTCTACCACCAGTTCCAGGAGGGTCAAATTCGCCTAGTCCTGGCTTTCCGACATGTGGAGGTGGATGACCCGCTGGTGGGCCTGTACGTTCTATCTCGCCTGGTGCCCGAAGCCACCCGTCGACAAGGGATCCGCCTTCGAGAACCCCTTCACGCCCATTTTCTCTACGACCGGGGCATGCCCCTCTGGGGAGGGGAATGGCTGGGGTGGCTGTTGTCTCGCCTGGGCGGGATCCCTATACGCCGCGGTCGGAGGGTGGATCGGGTGGCGCTAAAGGCGGCCCGGCAACTGCTCCTGGATGGGCAATTTCCCTTTGCAATCGCCCCAGAAGGAGCCACCAACGGCCACAGCGAACGGATCAACCCCCTGGAACCGGGAATGGCTCAGCTGTGCTTTTGGTGCGCCGAGGACCTGGCCAAAGCTGGTCGCTCAGAGACCGTCATTTTGCTGCCCATTGGCATTCGGTACTACTACACGGATCCCTCCTGGACGAAGCTGGAGCGCCTGCTGGCGCGCCTTGAGCACCTGAGTGGGTTGACCCCTCCAAAGCCAGAGCCAAGATCCTCCAGGAGCCCCAACCTTCGCTACACCCACCCAACCTTCGCTACACCCAGCGGATCTGCCGCCTAGCCCAGCATCTCCTGGGACAACTGGAAGCTTTCTACGACCTACCTGATACATTTACGCTGAACACTGCTGAACATCACTGTTCAACTATGCAGCGATAGCATTCTGTTTGTTTCCAACCAGAATGGCGGTATCCCGCAAAGCTTTGAGTAGAATACCCAAAGCGCAGTTTCCGTGTCGTCTTACTACCAATTTTCTGCTTTGCTTTGGCTACCATGTTGGCAGACTCGAAAGTAAACAGAAAGATCAACTGGTAGTAATCCGTACTGAACGTATTATACATTATTTTCAGTATAGTTGAGCTTATTATTGACTAGAGTCATGCTCCCTTCATCTCTGGGAGAGATGAAGAAGAACCACGGATAGAGCAGAGGCTAGCCCCTGGCCACTTTAACGCTCGCCTGGAGCGGCTGCTCCACAGAGCCCTGGAAACCGCAGAGACCTACTTTGGCCTATCTCCTCAGGGGGATTGGAACAGCCGCTGCCGCCGCATTGAAGAAGTCGCCTGGATCCAGATTTACCGAGAAGAATTGCGGCATCCTGGATCCCTGTCTCCCCTGCAGCGGGGGTTGCTCGACTGGAAAGCCCACCAGGCAACGCTCTACCTGCAGCACATGCGCTTGGTGGAAAGCTGTGTAGCCGTCCAGGAAGAGTATTTGCTGAGCAAACCCTCTTTTGAGCGGCTGGCAGAAACTGCCCTCATTCTATTTGATGTGCTGGCCCGCCTTCGAGGGGAATCCTACCCAGCCCGCCCTCGCCTAGGCTGGCGGGGGGTTCACGTGACCGTCGGGGATCCCATCTCCGTTAGCGAGCGGTGGGAGCAGTACCGCCAAGGCCGCCAGGCAGCCATGCAAGCGGTTCTGGAGTTGACTCGTTTCCAGTTTTTTCCAGTTTTTTCCAGTTTCTAGGGATCCCCCAAAGGGGGAACCAGCTTAGGTGAGAAGCCTGGCACTACTGCCGAGAGACTGCTGAAAGATAAACCACCTTCCCATCATAGAACAGAGCTGAGCCTTGGTCGCCCCGCTGGGACTCTGCTCGGTACTCCCAGCAGCAATAGGAACTCACTGTGGTTTTCCACAACCAGGTGAGGTACTGCTCCGGCCTCGCTCACCTCGGTGATGGTTGCTTCCTGAGTTTGCAGATCTGGAAGGCGATAGGCAACTTCCTGCTCCCCCTGAGAAAAGAGAGGGAAAACCTGGAAACTGCCCTCTTGAATGGGATCCCCAATACGCAGGGTTGGAAAGTTAAGGCTGGCCATCGACTCCTCCTTCTTAAAACTTAAAAGGGTGTTGCAGAAGCTGCCCTTTTCCTCGTTAGCATGGGATCAGCTTGCTGAATCCTGCTCCACTCTAAAATCTTTTGGAAGCTCCTCCTTCCTAAAAAGAGATGAGGGACGGCCCTTGCCCTGCGAGATTCTGGCAGCGCGGACAAAGGCTTTTCATCCTGCCAAAAAGGCAGGGATCCCTTTTTTGGGATCCCTGCCTCAATATCTGGGGTTGATCTCTAGCCTGAAATAATTGAAATTAATCAGCACTAGTGAGTATCAAAGCACTCCGGGACTAGTCCCGCTCAATGTACAAAAAAAGCACTGCCATGCCCACTGCAGGAAGCAGCCAACCAACAATGGGGATAAAAATCCAAGGAAGATAAGCAGCAGCGTAAGAACCGGTCATGATTTTGCTCCTCTCAAGTGACTTGACAAACTTGACAACTAATTCACCAGCCCTCGAAAGATGGCGTCGATCCCGGCAAAGTTCTCCAGCAGGAAGTAGGCAGCAAACACTCCACCCATACCTCCCAAGAAAAATCCTGCCGTCAGATCCCCCCAACCCCGAGCTGTAGCCAGAGGAGCGGCCCCCGGTGTTTCCGGCTTGTTTCCGAAGGTAACGCTGCCATAGGCCGACATACAGGCGGTTCCCAGCAGCACAATCGCCATCGCCGTAACCAGCCCGCCCAAGTTAGCTGCCTCAGGATAATCCCGCAGCGGCCCCAGCACAATTTCCGGCCCCACCAAGAAATAGCCATGGGCCAGCCCAATTTCTAGACCCCGCAACAGCGGCGATAAGCCAGGACGGTTGATGGGAAGATTGTTGATAAACAGACGGGTGACAGGAGAATCGCTGATGGGCGTCGAAAGATGCCCCTCGCAGGGATCGTCGTTAAAGGTGCGAATGTAATCCATGTCCGAAAGTCCTGCCTGGAATTTTGCGATTCATTCTACGGGGCCTAAGTTACCCTCTCGGCAACCACCACCCGGATCGTTAAAAAAGTTCATGCTCGCTTAACACAGAGATAGCTCTTCTAAATAAGTTTGAGACATAAGTTTGAGACATTCCCTCGCAGAACCTGTCCTCAGCAATTCGCGCTCTTGCCCATGATCCCTGACCTGCTAACGTGAACTTCACCCTCTCCAGGGGGAGAAGAGAGAAGTCCATATTCACCGCCTGGTTGTAACCAGTGGTGAGGAATAGCGGCAGCTTTTTCGGACTGTGTATTGAGTATTAAGTTGAGTATTAAGGTCTGCAATGAAGTAGGATCCCTGCTAGGCAAGGGATCGATATTGCGCTGTGGTAGGTAGCCCCGAAAAAAGTGGTAGATACACTGGCCATGGGTCAACAAAGCCTAACTGAATTCGGCCAGGTCGTAAAAACCATGGGACCCTTTACCCCTACCTATTGGGGGCTACTACCAGACCGAAAACCTCAAACCTACAGACTAGAGCCTAGGCCCACATAGGAGCCATAGAAAAAGAGCCCAACTACCGTGATCACACCCAAACCGGCAACCACAGCCACTATCCACAAAGGGATCCTTGCTTGACTGGTCATAGCAACTGGTCTCCAAAAAAGACAGAACTAGCAGCAATTACATTCTCAGTAAACTTAGCAAAGGGGAGCAAGGGCTAGCCAAAAGCCAGCATTGTCCCCTGCGCTCTTTCCCAACTCCAAGAGCAGAGTGGGATCCTGGCCTCAGTTGAGAAAGTAGCTGGAGAACAACAGCCCAACCACAAACACCAGCAGCAAACCCAGGTAAAGGGAAGTGCGGTTTAGCTCCACCGGTTGGGAGTTGGGATTCCTTTCGGGTTGATCAGCCATTGGGTTCACCGTTGAATAAACTGCATTGCAGCAATGGCTCCCAAGAAGAAAACCGTTGGGATCGCCAAGGTATGCACCGCCAGCCAACGGACGGTAAAAACAGGGTAAAAAACGGGTTCATCAGATTTACTGGCCATAGATATCACCCTACGCAAAAAGCTCAATCAATTTACAAGTTGCAACAATGCATGAACCACTTGCCCACAGCCACCCTTAGCGAGTCAGCCTCTCCAACTCCTCCAGAGCATTGAAGCGATCGCTGACGATCGGCAACTCCTGGCGCTCTGCCGTGAAATACTCATTGGGGCGTGGGGTGCCGAAAATATCATAGGCCAGGCCGGTGCTCACAAAAAGCCAGCCTGCCAAAAACAAAGCGGGAATGGTCAGGGCGTGAATGACCCAGTAGCGGACACTGGTGATGATATCGACAAAAGGTCGCTCTCCGGTGCTGCCAGCCATGAAACTCCTCCCTAGGGTAGGGGCAAAAGTGCTTTCTGAACTTTCTGAGTCTATAACACAATGATAAGGATTTGGATGCACAACTACAAGTTACGAGACCCTTGCTTAGGCCCTTTGCTGTCAAGCCGGATCCCAATCTTGTCTTGGATAAGTAAAATCTCCTATGGGGTTCCTGTGACCAACCTCCTCACCCGAGTTTTCAGAATCTCACTGCCAAAGGGCGCAATCCCAACGAGTATCGAGGGCTTAGGGACACGGCGGAAGTTTGAGATAAGCTGGCCCTGAGGGGATGTTGTTGGAACAGGAGTGACAGCTATGCGGTGCTCGTGGCCCCTGGCTCTGAGCTTGTGTTGGACGCTGGGCTGGTCGGGTGTCAGCTTGCCGGCTTGGGCCCAAGGGGTGGAGCAGCAAGCCTCGCTGGCCTGGGCCGATGCCTATGTGGCGGCTCTGGAGCGTCAGACGGATGTGGTGATCACCCGAGAACCTCTGTCGGCCACCCTGACCCGCTTGGAATTGGCCCAGTGGCTGACGGAGTTTTTCGGTTACATCCCCAATCCCAACCAGGTGCAGGAGATTCGCGACCTGGAGCCCAACACCCCCGACTATTGGACTGCCCAAGCCGTGCTACAGGCGGGGGCCATGCGCCTATACGAGGGCAACGAGTTTCGCCCGCAAGGGGACATTACCCACCTAGAAGCCCTGGCCATTTTGGTGCGGGCTCTGCAATTGCCTGCTCCCACTCAGGCCGATATTGAGCGCTGGATGGCTCTGTACACCGATGCGGCTGATGTGCCGGAGGTAGGGCGGGCTTTTGTGGCCATGGCAGGCGAGGCGGGGCTGCTGGTGAATGTGCCGGATCCGGCCCGTCTTCAGCCCAATCGGGTGCTGAGGCGAGCAGAAGGGGCAGTGTTGTTGCATCAGGCCCTGGTATATCGCGGTCAGCTTCCGCCCTTGCCACCCCCTGTGGCCCAGTTGCGTCCCTCCCCAGCCCGGGTGGCCGAGACTGTCCACCCCGAAATCTTCCAAACGCGGATCACTCCCGAAGAAGGAAGTGTTCCTGCGGGGGGAACTCTGACCATTGAAGCGCAGGCCACTCCCAACGGCAGGGCTACGGTCGATATCGGCGGCGTGGTTCAGGGTCTGCCGATGCAAGAGGTGCAGCCCGGCTATTACCGCGCAGTTTACAGCCTTAGCCCTCAGGACAGCGCCCTCAGCCCCGACATCAGCATTCAATTGACCCTCAATGGCGTCAGTACCCGCGTTCAACGGCGGCTACCTCAACTGGCCTTGGGCAATGTCGCTCCCCCGCCGGTGGAGTCGGTGTTTCCGCCCCCGGCTCCTCTG
This sequence comes from Thermostichus sp. MS-CIW-37, assembly GCF_054060065.1. NCBI lineage: Bacteria > Bacillati > Cyanobacteriota > Cyanophyceae > Thermostichales > Thermostichaceae > Thermostichus > Thermostichus sp. MS-CIW-37. The sequence goes on from NZ_JBSSCV010000001.1 coordinate 179,787, forward strand.
CCGCAGCCGTCCCCTGCCCCTTTGACTGCAGCCGGCAATCGCTATCCGCGCATTGAGGCCATTCGCTTGGATCCCCAGCGCGACTTGGTGGAAGGGGATATTCTCACCATTGCCATTTGGGGAGAGTCCGGAGGGATCGCCCAGTTTGATCTGGGGAATCTGGCCCTGAACCAGCCGATGCGGGAGGTACGACCCAACCACTACGAAGGCACCTACGTGGTGGCCCCCACCCACCAGGCCAACAATCCCACCTTGCGGATTGTGCTCACCAAGGACGGCCTCAGCCAGGAACATCGGGAGATTTTTCCCTTTTCCATCGATGGCTCCAGAGGAACCCGCTCCACCATTCAGCCGGTCTCCGCGCCTGTTGCCGTGGGGCCGCCCCGGATTTTTAGTGTCACCACCAACAGCACCAACCTGCACATGGGAGAAATTCTCAAAGTCACCATGCGAGGAGATCCAGGGGGGCGGGCTGCTTTTCGGATTATTGGGATAACGCCCGAAGTTGAAATGCGGGAGGTGGCGCCGGGCCTATACGAAACCCAGCAGCAACTGCCCTTCAACATGCAGCCGGTCAACAACGGCATCATCGAGGTGATCTTGCAAAGAGGGGGCCAAAAGACCACCCAAACCAGCCCCTCGCCCATTACCATTGCCCCCTAGCGGGATCCCTGCAAAGGGTCAACTAAAATCAGGGTATTGTAGATTTGTTAACAAAACGTGCGGAGTTCCCCACCCTCTGTAGGGTGGGGATGGATAGCACCACCGGATCGGTTGTTCGGGGGATAAAGCCCTCAGAACTGGGATAAAGTGTGCACATGGCAACAAGAAGGCAGACCTTTCGACTGTATCCCAGCAAAGCACAGGAAAAGGCTTTGTTTGAGGCCCGTCGCCTGCACTGTTATCTTTACAATGCTTGCATTGCCCATCGGGAAACCGAGTACCACCTCCACCGCCGAACGGTGACCTACCTGGAACAGCAGAACCTACTCCCCGAATTCAAGCAGGTGTGGGGGGAGTTTGCCCAACTGAACTCCCAAACTTTGCAAGCTACCGTCAAGCGGGTGGATTATGCTTACCAAAGGTTCTTTCGAGGACTGAGTAGGAAGCCGAGGTTCAAGTCCATTCGCCGGTATTCGGGCTGGACGTATCCTGCCCGGTCGGGGTGGAAGGTCAACAGCATGGGGAAGCACGGCACCGTAACGCTGAATGATGTGGGCATGACTCTCAAGATGCGGGGCAAGGCTAGGAACTGGGGTGTGCCCACTACGCTGACCCTTGTTTACAAGCCGTCCCGACGGCAGTGGTTTGCGTCGTTGACGGTGGAGGTGGCGATACCTGAACCTAAGTTTGGTTCACAGTCGGATTTGCAGTACGAATCTATAGTTGCCTATGACTTGGGTACAGAGACCGCCCTGACCCTGTTTGATGGGTCTGAGTTTCAGAAGATCGCCAATCCCCGCTTTACCCAGAGAAGTGAGGCGAAGATACGCAAGCTTGCCAAGTTGAAGCGATGCAAGCGCGCTCCGAAGAAGGGGGTGAAAGCGTCCCGTCGTTGGCGGAAAATCCATCAGCGGGAATCCCGACTCAAAGCCAAAGTCGCCCGTCAGCGCAAAGACTGGCAACACAAAGTGACGTCAGAGATAGCTTGTCGTTATGGCGAAGCGCTCCGCGCCGCCGTAGGCGAACGGCGTAACGGAGAAGCTGCATGTCAAGGGGATGACCCGCAAGGGTGGGAAGCGCAAGGCAGGGCTAAACAAGTCCATTCTGTCGGTGGGGTTCGGTACATTGAACCAGATGATTACCTACAAGATCGAGCAGAAAGGTGGTTTAGTCCTCATGCTTCCCACTCAGACCCTCAAACCGAGCCAACGCTGTCCCCAATGTGGGGCAGTCCACAAGGAGTGGGCGGACTTGAGCAACCGCTATCATGCTTGAGCAACCGCTATCATGTCTGCTCTGGTTGTGGGTTTGAAATCCCCAGGGATCGGGGCTCGGTGATGGTGATGTACACCGTTGCCACTAATCGGCAACCGGGGTTGGGAACCAGCCTCGTGAGTCTTGGATGTCTCAGCACTACTTCAAAGTCCTGCGGGGCTATGAAGCAACTGGGGCAGAGGAGGAGACAGAAACTTCACCGTCAAGCGAATGGGGCATCAGAAACCCCATCCGCCTATGCGGTGGGGTAGTTCATGCAGTTGTAGATTCGTCGCAGAGGTAGAGGGATCGCCATGAACCTGTTGAGCTTGGCCTTGCCGGATCTGTCGGCAGCTTCGGATCGGTTAACCGCCGCCTTGCAGCCCGTAGCCCAGTTTTTTGCCGGCCTCAACTTGCCCCAACCCATTGTGCAATGGGGTCACCCTTTGATGATGGGAATCGTGGTGGTGGTGATGGGCAGCTTTGTCGGCCTGACCGGGTGGCGAGGGCGAACCTTGCGTCTGGCAGCCGCCTCCCCAACCTCAGAGGGATCCCTGCCGGAATCGGCCCAAAAGCCTCTGCTGGATCACCGCAAATTGGCTCCCTGGATGGCCACCTTCATCGCTCTGGGCTACACCGGCGGCATTCTCTCCCTGGTGATGCAAGGGAAGCCCCTATTGAGCAGTCCCCATTTTTGGACGGGATCCCTGGTGCTGCTGTTGTTGGCGGTGAATGGAGCTTTGTCTCTCAGCGGCTTTGGGGGCAACCGCGCTGCTCTGCGCACCACCCATGCCTATGTGGGCAGCCTCATCCTGTGCATACTGTTTGCCCATGCCTTGTTCGGGCTCAAGCTGGGCTTGTCGCTGTGAGTGGCATTGACATGCTCCCCTGCCTAAAGGCAGGGGATTCTGGTTCCTGGTTCTGCGACAGCACTTATCGTGTTGGGTTGCCCCTCCACGGCAGCGGTGCTCGTCTCCCCAAGCGCTACGCAAGCCCTAGCACCCAGAGCGGTTCCCTAATGCCCTTAGGTACCGTTGCAAACAACAACTACAAAGCCTGCTGAGGCTGTATCCAGTCGTGAGACTGTTGGGTTTTTAGAGCGGTTGACTACCCTGCCGCTGCGGGCAGCATAGCACAAAGCCGCCCTAGTCGCGTCAGCGGGCCGTAGGCCTTAGGGCGGGGCTTTAGACCCAGTTTTTTGGTAACCCGAGGTTTCCCTCTCCCTGGACAGGAAGGCCGGGAGCCTATCAGCGATAAGGTTGCAGGGATTGCAGCAGGTAGAGCACGGTGAAAACGCCGATGCCCAGCAGGACGATGGACAACACCAGGTAGCTGCTGGCATTGGAGCGCTGCTCTTCCAAGAGGGCTTCAGGGGATTTGGGCGCGATCATGAACCGTCCCCCAGAAAGAGGTTTTCGGATCACGGGATCCCCTGCCTCGAAGCGCACCTGCCCCATGGCAAAGGCCATCGCATCCACCGGAATCACCCATTCCTTATAGATGAAAGAGCGAGTGGAGCGGTTTTCTGTTCTCACTTGGGAAAGGTAGCGCTTGAGATCGAAGTTGAAGCGGCTGGGGCCTTTTCCGGGAAAGACACGCTCATCCACAACCGCCATAGCCTCTACCTCCGCACCCGTGGGATCCACCCTCACCCTTCCGGTTTCGTCTTCGATGAAAAAAGGGATCTGGCGAACCACTGAGTGAAGGGTTTCATCTCTCGTTCTCGTCTCTCTCTCCAGGAGATATTCCCGGCCTGTGCTCGGATCGGAGTACACATTGTTGTAGTACTTTTGGGGAGAGCCTGCTTCAGAAAACGGCCATTTTTCGGGATAGGCTGGAGAGCCGAGCTTTTGTGGGTAATCGGGGTAACCAGGCTTCTTCTGGAAAGCATCCGAACCGGGGTAGCCAGAGCCGGTTTTTTGCGGAAAGGATGCCGCGCCGAAGTAGCCAGGGTTGGACTTTTGTGGGAAAGAATCGGAGTAGCCGGGATCAACCCTTTTCTGGAAAGAACTGGGGGCAGAATAGCCCAATCCGGGCTCCTTTGCGGTCATTCTCCCCGGATAGGATTTTGCCCGGGATCCCAAGCGCAGAGCGTTCTGGTATTCGCCTTCGCTGATCCGTTCGCTGTAGGTTACGTCGCCTTCGCTGTTCAAATACTTTCGATAGCATTCGACTTCGTCATACTCCCAAGAGATCTCGGACTTGTAGTAGACGCAAGGCTGTCGCGAAAATTCCGATACCAAAGGCCGATTGCACAAAATCCTGCCATAAACTTGGGCCAAGTTTGCTCCTTTTGCCTGTGGACTTGTCTGACCGAGATTGCGAAGCTCGGCTACCTTGAGCAACCGAGTGGTGGAGAGCTGTTGAACCAACCTTTGGGAGCGCAAATACTCAACACATGAAAACAGAGAGCCGGGAAGACAAAGTAGCCCAAGCAGCGTCAGCCAGTTCATAGAGGCCTTCCTTTCCGGGGGGTGGGAGTGAAGTTGGCCTCATGCTAGCAGTTATCCATAAAACAGCATTTAAGAGGAGTTTAAGACAATCCCGAATGCGGTCAGTTCCGAACTTGACTTGGCAACTGGGATGGGTTTCCCCGCAAGGCTTCCAGGAAGGCAAATACTGCAGGCGGATGCAGCGCAGAGGCCAGAACGGCAGCCCCGATCACCCGCTCCAGTGGGATTGGCAGCCGGCGGATCTGGATCCCTTCGGGAATGGGAATGGCGGCCAAGCGGGGCAAGATGGCAGCCCCCAGACCCTGTGCCACCATGTTCACAATGGTGGAGTCTTCCTTCACCAAGTAGGCCACCTTGAGGGTTTGGTGAGCGGCTTCCCAGTGGTTCCGCACCGCGGTGGTGCATTCGGCGTAGTTGTAGAGAATGTAGGAAAAACGGGAAAGATCCTCCCAGGTCAGGGTTTCCGGCAGGGGCCCAAAACTCAGCGGAACCAACACAATGAACTCATCGCGGGCAATCTCCCACGTCTGTAGATCCTCACCAGCCCGCGGCAGAGGCAATAGACCAATATCCACCTGGCCAGATCGCAACAGATGTTCAACAGTGGCCGGATCTTCCTCTGTAAGGGTGAGGGTAATCTGGGGAAATTGTTGGCGGAAGCGGGCGATCACCGGCGGCAGCAAATGGGTTGCAGCACTGCGAAAAGCGGCAACTCGCACATTTCCCCCCCGCAACCCTTTTTCCAGGTTGGCCTCATAATCCATTTGTTCCCGCAGTTGCAGCATTTTGCGAACATGGCGCAGCAGTCGCTCTCCCACCGGCGTCAGGCGCGCCCCAAAGCGACCGCGCACCAGTAGAGTCACCCCCAATTCTTCCTCTAGGCTGGCAATGGCCCGGCTCACCGCCGACTGGGAAATGTGCAATTGCAGAGCGGCATCGCTGAAATTCCCCCGCTCCACCACAGCCACCAGGGTTTGCAGTTGTGAGATGTTCATGGATCCCATCTATTCGATCTGCGCATAGATGTGATGCTATCTCAGGTTTGAACCCTCCGCCGCACCTGACTAAACTACGACATAGCTTCCCCTTCACACTGCGAAACAGCGGGAAACAGTGTGAAAACCTCTTTATCTTCCTGTCGTTGGTCAAGTGTCCCTATGTCGAGATCCATGTTTGCCCTGCTGCCATTCCATCAATTTCGAGATACTCCCGGCGTGCGCTTTTTCGACATCACGGTTGCGCGATCCAACGCCCGCGATTTGGTTTACCACGATGGGCCGGCCATCAGTCCCCCCAATAATCCTCAGGGCTATTGGCAGTTTTATATGCATCCACACCAAGAGGACAACCTACTGGCTCTATGGGGCGGACGGACGTTTTACCTGGTGAATTTTAGCTGGAGGGATCCCTTCCATATTGTGCGCCTGGAAGCGAATCGAGGTATTTTGCGCATTCCTCCCGGCACTTTTCACCGTTCCGTCTCCGATCCAGAGGGATCCATCGTGTTGAACCAGGCGGTGCGCGACGAAAAAGCCATCTTGGAAAAGGAATTTCGCATCTACGACAGCAGCCGTATTCCCCGATTGCTGCAGGTGACCTCGGCGCCTGCACCTTTGCCCCGCATTTGTGCCTGAGTACAGTTAACCCATGCCCCCCCGCGAGTCAATCAGGGCTCGCAATCGGGCAGCAGCCTGTGTGAGCTGTGCCTGGGGAATGGAGGGGTCGAGGTGTCGCCCTGCTGAGTTGGCAAGGCTCAGCCCTCTTTGGGGATCCCTGCAGGTGAAAACTGAAGCTAGAGTAAAGATGGGTGCTGGGGGATCGACCAATGCTCTCTCTGGAGCGCAAGGGCATAGCGGATAGCTCGCTCAATTTGGCGGAGTACATCGACCATACTCTGCTGTTGCCGATGGTTACTCCAGAACAGATTGACCAGGGGTGTGAGATTGCCTTGCGCTATGGCTTCCCCACTTTTTGCGTTCCTCCTTGCTACGTGCCGCGGGTGGTGGAGCGGCTGCATGGATCCCCGGTCAAGGTGAGCACGGTGGTGGGGTTTCCCCTGGGCACAACCACTGCAGAGGCCAAGCTTTACGAGGCCCAACTGGCGGTGGAGCAGGGGTGCCGGGAGCTGGATGTCCGCATCAACTTGGCTTGGCTCAAGGCGGGAGAGCTGGATCGCCTCCATGCTGAGATTGCCCAACTGGTGGAAGAAACGGGGGTCTGCATCAAGGCCATTTTGGAAACGGCTCTGCTGACCGAGGAGGAGAAAAAGCTGGCCGGGGAGATTTGTATCGATGCGGGGGCGGCTTTTCTGATGACTTCCACCGGCTGGATGGGGGGGGCGACGCTGGCAGATGTGCAACTGTTGTGGCAACTCAGCCGCGGCAAAGTGGGGGTGAAAGCGTCGGGCGGCATTCGCACGGTGGCTCAAGCAGAGGCCATGATCCAGGCGGGGGCCAGCCGTATCGGCACCTCTTGGGGGCTGGAGCTGATGCAAGAGCTGCGAGCCAGAGGAACCCCATGAGTGGGCGCACCTATCGGGTTACGGGCATCAATCTCAAAGGGATCCCACTGGGAGAGGCGGATCGGATTGTAACCATCTTGACCCGCGAGCAAGGGTTGATCCGGGCGGTGGCCAAGGGATCCCGTAAGCAGCCTTCCAAGCTGGGCGGGCGGATGGAGCCTTTTGTCATCAACGACTTGCTGATGGTGCGGGGGCGCTGGTCTGCCCAAGCAGAGACTTCCCAGCGTCTACAGCGCATCGTCCAAGCGGAAACCCTGCAGACTTTTCCCCGCCTCAGCCGCAGCTTAGCCCATCTCACGGCAGCGCAGTATTTGGCGGAGGTGGCCTTGCTGTTGGCCTTGCCCGATCAAGCTCAGGAAGAGCTGTTTGTGGTGTTGGTCGAACACTTGGAACGCATCGAGCGGGCTGCTTCGGAACGGGCCGTTTTGCCCTTGCTCACCCACGGGTTGTACCACCTCCTGGCGTTGGCGGGGTTCGCCCCTCAGGTGCAGGCTTGTTACTTCTGTCAAGGGGAGTTGGTCGACGGCGTTTTTTTCAGCCCCCAATGGGGTGGCTTGGTCTGTGATCCCTGCCGGGTGGCCCAGCGGCCCAGCCCAATTGCCTGGGTCTCCGCTTCTGCCTTACGTGCCTTGGGATCCCTGCCCAGCTCCACACTGCCTCTGCCGGAGGATTCCCTGCCTTTGGCTGCTTGGCTGGAAGCAGAACGTCTGTTACGGCGCGTTTTGGAGCATCATACGGATCGAGAGATCCGTTCCGCCGAGCTATTGGCCAGTTGCTACGCTGTTCCCACCGCAAACGGTCAAGGATCCCCGGCTTTTCCTGAGGGACATCCCAAAACATGGGCATCGGCCTGAAAAAGTTGTGAAGGTATGTATCAAGTCCGGCCCAATAGCCGCAAAATAGAGCATCGAGGCGGGTTGGCAGCCGATTTTGGATGATAAATTAGGTTATGGAAAGTAACTTCTTACGAAGGCCTCTCAGGTTTGAGCAATGTTTTTTGGGGAGGAGTGCCTTGCACCAGGTACTGGACAGCATCATCAGGTGGGATTGAAGTTGGAGCTTTTAACAAGATTGAATCCACTGCCGAGAGGGCCTTCTGTTTTGTGCTTGTTTCCCGGAGCTGCATCCCTGAGGTGCGGCTTTGGTTAATTGCAGATGATTGCTTGTGAGTGTTCAATTTCCTCGGTGAGTCTGCCCAACTGAGGAGCAGCCCCTGAGGTTCCTGCATCCGCCCAACTCAAGATAGCGCCCACCTTAGTTCTTTTTCAGATCTCTCTTTTACCGAGTACCGTTAGAAGTTCAGGAGTTGCAGCACCGTGGAAGCACAGCGTAAGGAACGGATTCTGGTGGTCGATGATGAGGCCAGCATTCGACGCATTTTGGAAACCCGTCTGTCCATGATCGGATACGACGTGGTCACAGCTTCGGACGGCGAGGAGGCGCTGGAGGTTTTCCACAAGCAGGATCCCGACCTGGTGGTGCTGGATGTGATGATGCCGAAGCTGGATGGCTATGGGGTTTGCCAGGAGCTGCGCAAAGAATCCGACATCCCCATCATCATGCTGACGGCGCTGGGCGATGTGGCCGACCGTATCACGGGGCTGGAGCTGGGGGCAGACGACTATGTGGTCAAGCCCTTTTCCCCCAAGGAGCTGGAAGCTCGCATTCGGTCGGTGTTGCGACGGGTGGCGCGGTCGGCCCACGATGGGATCCCCAGTTCCGGGGTGATTCAAGTGGGGGACATCCGCATCGATACCAACAAGCGGCAGGTCTACAAACGGGACGAACGCATTCGCCTGACGGGGATGGAGTTTAGTCTGCTGGAGCTGCTGGTCAGTCGGTCGGGGGAGCCTTTTTCCCGCTCCGAGATTTTGCAAGAGGTGTGGGGCTATACCCCGGAGCGCCATGTGGATACGCGGGTGGTGGATGTCCACATCTCGCGGCTGCGGGCCAAGCTGGAAGATGACCCCAGCAACCCAGAGCTGATCCTGACGGCCCGAGGCACCGGCTATCTATTTCAGCGCATCATTCAGGGGGAGGAACAGGCACGGTCTTGAGAGGGGATCCCTCGCAACCTCTCTTCAAGAGCGGCCTGCACCCGCCTCAACACGCCAACCCAGTCTCCCGGTGTGTCTTGTCGAAACAGTCGCATTACCCCGGGGTACCAGGGGCTATCTTCTCGATGGAGGAGCCAGCGCCAATCGGCGGCAAAGGGCAGCAGCACCCATACCGGCTTGCCCATCGCCCCGGCCAAATGAGCAACGGCTGTATCAACGCTGATCACCAGATCCAACTGGGCAACGGCTGCGGCTGTATCGACAAAACTGCGGAAACGGGATCCCAGCTCCAACACTTGGTGCTGCTCCAATAGGGATCCCACCGGGTGAGGACTCTGTCCGAGTGGCGCGGACAGATCTTCCCCCACCTGCAGGCTAACCCACTGGATGGAAGGCCCATGCAAGTGCTGGAGCAGCAGATCCAGAGGGCAACTTTTCAGCCTTTGTACGCGGTTGAGCTCAGGATGGGCACGCCGGCCGCTGGCCCACACCAGCCCCACTTTCATCCGCTCCTGGGAAAGCTCCGGCCAGTCTTCCCGACAGGAGAGGCTCAAAGGGATCTGCAGCCCGCCGGCATGAACGGGATAGACAAGATAGGGGATGCGGGCCGGGATCGTCTCCAGAGTGGTGCCCAACCGCTGCGGCAAGCTGAGCAAGGGCAGATGGCAATCGAAAGAGGGCAAGGGATCCGTTTCCGAGATCACCTGCACCTGGGGAAGGGGGAAGCACCCTCTGAACAGCTCGACAAGGGATCCCTGACAGCGGAGGCAGATTTGCGCTTGGGGATGGGCCTCGGCCAGCAGCGGCAGGTAGCGCACAAACTGAAGCGTGTCCCCCAACCCTTGTTCGGCGTAGATCAGCAGGGTCTGGCGGCCCAGAGGGGATCCCGTCCACAGAGGCGAAAGAAAGCGCGGGTAGGCCGCCTCTTGTCGCTGCAGCCGCCATTCGTATTCCCGCCACCCCTCCTCGTAGCGGCCCAGGGTAAGCAAAGCCGTGCCCAGGTTGTAGTGGATCTCCGGCCAGTGGGGGGCCAGTTGTAAGCCGCGCCGATAAGCCTCAATAGCCCCTTCCAGCCGGTTTTGTTCTTGCAGGATGGTGCCCAAGTTGTTGTGGGGCTGGGCATCCCTCGGCAACAGCGAGATGGCCCGTTGCAGACAATCGGCGGCCTCTTCCAGGCGATCTTGCAGGTGCAGGCAATGGCCGAGGTTAACGAGAATTCGCCCCTCCTGGGGTGCGAGGGCAAGAGCTTGGCGAAACCAGCTTTCGGCTTCCCCAGCTTGGCCATCGAGCATCAGGGCATTCCCCAAAGCTGCCAGAGCATAAACCTGGGGAGGCTGGGCTGCTGCTGCCTGCCGTAGCGCCGCAATCGCTGGGGCCAATTTCCCCAAGGTAAGCCAACAACTGCCCAATCGGAAAAGCAATTGCCCATCACCGGGCGCAAAGGCCAGGCCCTGTTCGTAGGCTCGCGCCGCTTCCTCTGGGTTGCCAAGCTGCATCCAGGCATCGCCCAGATCCTGCCAGGCCGGCACCCAATCCCCCCGCAGGTGCAGAGCCAGTTGCAAGGGGGTCAAAGCTTGGCGGGGATCCCCCATCTGGAGATAAAGGGATCCCAGCAACGCCTGAGCGGCGAACAGATGGGGATGGGCGCGGGTAAGCTGCCGGCAGAGGTGCAGAGCAGCTTTCAGATCCCCCGCCTGTCGGTAGCGTTGAACCCACGTCAGAGCCGCCTCTGGGGATGGGATCTCGGATCCCCGCTCTGGATTCTGTGACTTAGCCGCTTGCCGATTGTCTTTCCCTCGCCCAAAGCCCCGTGGCACGTCTTTGCCTCTTTTTTGCCTCTTTTGAGATCCTTTTCACCTATTTTCGGGCTGGAGGCCCGCACCATAGCCGCAGGCTTGGTGCCGGGAGGAAAGCCGCCTCCATATAAGAGTACTGGGATAGAACCTGGATGAGCTACAATGAGCCCATGAGCCAGACCATCTCTGTACGTTGCAAGCTGATAGTCCCACAAGAGTTGCGTCAAGAGATTGACCGCACCTTGCAGGGATTTGCTGACGCCTGCAACCAGATCCTCGACACCGCCAAACGCGAAAGGTGCTGGAACATCGCCAAGCTACACCACTTGGTTTATAGGCCAGTGAGAGCGGCAACGGGGTTGAAAGCCAACCACGTCTGTCAGGCACTCCGCCGTGTGATTAGCAACGCCAAAGCGGTGAAACAAGTCCACAAGTTTCGCCCCACCAGCCTGACTTTGGATGTACGTACTTTCGAGTACCGAGAGTCCGAACAGGTTGTTGGTGTAACACTGATGAGTGGACGGGTTCGGCTCAAGCTCAAGATCGGCGGCTATCAGATAGCGCTTCTGCGGGGCCAGAAGCCAACAAGCGCTACTCTGTCCAAGACCAAGCAAGGGGAGTACTACATCAACATTGCGGTTAAGTTGGACACTCCCCCAACTGGCAAGACTCCTAAGGTAATCGGAGTTGACTTGGGCAGGCGGGATATAGCCACCGCCAGTAACGAACGCTCTTGGGGTGGAGAACACATCCAGGCCGTCCGCGACCGGTTCAGCCGTGTACGCGCCAAGGTTCAATCCAAACGCACTCGCAGCTCTAGGAGGCTGCTGAGAAGGCTCTCTGGGAGAGAACGACGCTACCAGACATGGCTGAACCACAACATCAGCAAAACCTTGGTCAGGGATGCCCAGGCTATTGGTGCGGCACTGGCTTTTGAGGACTTGACAGGCATTCGAGAGCGCCTGAATCAGAAGCCTCGCAGCAAGACTGAGCGGCGCAGGCCTAACAACTGGGCGTTCTACCAGCTCAGGATGTTTGTGACCTACAAGGCTGCCATTGCTGGAGTGCCTGTGGTACTGGTTCCGCCCGCCTATACCAGTCAGACCTGTCATAACTACCTGCACATCCACCCTGAGCAGGGCAAATCCTACCGAAGCGGCAAGTCGTTCAAGTGTGGACATTGTGGCTGGGAGGGGGATGCTGACTATAACGCTGCTCGGGTAATCTCTCTCCTTGGGGCGACTGTAAACTCGCCTGAAATTCCGAAACTTAGCTGTCCCCTGGGGCCGCTAGGGATTGGGATAAAGCCCGCACCCTGCGCATAGCGCGGGTGCCGGGTAGTTTACGGGCCATCCTTGGAGCTCAGTTGCGGCGAAACAGGCTGTCCAAGTAGATGCGTGCCGCCCGCCGGTCGCTCTCCCCGCTTTGGAGCAGGAATAACGAGAGCGCTGCCGTCACCACCCGATCCTGATCCCAGTCGGGATGGCGGGAGAGGTAGTTTTGGAGGGTGTCATGCAGCTCCTCGGGAATTTCACTCAAAATGCTAACGCTGTGAGAACTCATAGTCCAACCACTCACTCGGGGTCAAGAGGGGAGAAAACGGCATCCCGCAAAACCTGCGGCCACAGCCAGAACTTGGGCAGCCCGAACAGAGCGAGCCCGCAACACCAAAACCCAACCTAGGTAGGCTAGGGGCCTCAGCAGGCCCGCAAGAAGAAAAGCAAGCGATATAGATATAGGTTCATAGCTTGCCCCTATCCCGGCGGATGGGAGGGAGGGCATTCACAACTGTTCCTAAGCCTGTCGTGGGCCGTAGAACAGATAAAGTCCTTTCTTTCTAAGGAGAGCGCTCGGGAAAATCTCCACACCACTCGCCCTCAGGTGGGGCTATTCTGCCCTCTGCCCTATGGGGGATGTCAATCCCAAGCCAGGGATCCAACAGGACAAAAGCTCTCCATTGGCCTTGATGGGATCGGAAAAAACGGCGCGATCCCGTTACGTTTCTCAGGGTGTAATTGCCTGAACCTTACCCACCTCAACTTTTCCACAGAAACCCCCGATGCCGCCCCCTGAGGGAAAGGCCCTGTGGAAAACAGCCCACCCGCCTGTGGAAAGTCTGGGGAAAACCTGTGGATTTCCGGGAAATCTGAATTTGTCCAAAAATTTTTGTGTTTGTGTCGAGCATTTCTCAGGGCCACTCAACTCCGTAGCGCAAAAACAGCTCCTTGGAACCGCGGCGGCATTCCAGCAGCTCCAACTGGGGCGGGGATCCCTGCACTTGCCAACCCTCAATGCTGGCAGGCGCATCGGCATATCCACTCAGCAGCACCGGAGCGAGGGTAACCCACAGCTCATCCAAGGCCCCTGCCTGGAGAAATGCCCCCAAAAGCCGCCCCCCGCCCAACAACCCCACCCGTTCAATGCCCAAGCTGCGCAGGCGGGCCAGCCGTGCCGGCAGATCCCAATCGGCAGCCACCCAGATGTCCTCAAAGCCGGTTCGGTTCCGCCAAATCCGGGATCCCTTGGGAGTTGTCCACAGCCAACGGGTGAGGGGCTGGCGAAAAAACGGCAAATCCTCAGGAATATCTCCGCTGCCAGAGCAGATGATCGTCAGAGGCTGGGGGGATAGGCCCTGAGCAGTTCTGCGTTGGATCAACTCGGGATCCCGAATACGCAGACTGGTGCCGTAGGCCCGCAGAGTGGCTGCCCCCATGATCAAAGCCTGTTGCTGAGCAGCTTGGGTTTCCAAATGCCGATAGTCCTCAGGGCTGCTGAAGGAGGGCCTCTGCGCTCGGTGGGCTGCGATCTTTCCATCCAAGCTCTGGGCGAAGATGGCAACCAAGTGGGGACGATTCAAAGGCAAGATCGCTGGGAAAGGGTGGGCAAACCCTACAAATTGACCAGAATAGAGTCAGGCATCGCCGGGGGAACCGTGGCACCGGTCACCAGCTCGCCCATGCGGAACGGATATGTTAGGAACATTTCAATCCTCCACCATCCGGGTTGAAGTCGAGGCCAGTGCATCGACCGTGCAGCGCTGTCTGACAGAGGTGGGATTGTTGCAGCAGTGGATCTGGCCCCAGCAACTGCAGGGATCCCTTCCCGAAAGGCTGGAGCTGGGCAGCACCTTTGCCGCCCAATGGGGCCCCCTCTCGATCATGCACCAGGTGGAAACCCTGCTGCCGGAACGGCTGCGCCTGCTGATGTGGGGAGGAGCCGATGGCTACTGTGACTGGCTGTGGGGGAACGGCTGGGTGCAGTTGCGGGTAGAGGCTGTCTCTCTCCTGCCCTTGGGCTTGGGACAATTGCTGATGCTGCGGCGGCTGCAACAGTTTGCCCAAAGCCAAGAACAGCGCCCCTCTTAGGACTTAAAAAGCGACCTTCCGGCAAAATCCGTGGATCCTCGGCTTGACAAAATGCGTTTCGGTTGCAGCATGCTACTTCTCTAAGGATTTTCCACTACGATAGTTGTAGCAGAGCTTACTCTTCCCGTCCGAGAGGCCCAATGAATCCGCCGACCAGCCCCACCCCAACCGCCATCGAGCAGGGAAAGTTTGAGATCCGCTTGGGAGAAGCCCTCAACCGAGCAGGACTGCTCACCCCCGCCCAACTGGCTCAGGCCATGTGGGAAAAGGCCGATACCCCCTTGATGTTGGGGGAGCTGTGTATGCAGCACGGCTGGATTGCCCCCCGAGATCTCTACCCATTGATTCCGGTCGAATTGGTGCGCATCGGCGAGATCTTGGTGCTGCATGGGTATCTGGAGCTGGAGCACATCCATCAGGCTCTGATTCAGCAGCGGCAGCACCCGGAGCGCAAGCTGGGGGAGATCTTGGTGCAGCAGGGCTGGGTACAACCCCACTGGTTGGAATGGGCCTTGGACAAGCAGCAGCGGCTGCGGCGCCAGAAAGGAGCTGCCAACAGTTGGGAGGTGATGGTGGAGCAGTGGTCCACCATTCCCGATCAGCCCCCTCTTTACGTCTCACCTCTACAGGTAGCTCAAGAGACTTACAAAGCCACCCAGCAGTACAAAGCCCAACTGGAGCGCTACCAAGAGCAAATTGCCACCTTAGAAGCGCAACTGGAGCAACAGCGGCAGCAGCAACAGCTCATGGCCGAACAGTCGCTGCGGCAGGTCGCCGACTATCAAGCCCGCCAGCAGGAACAGCAGCAGCGCATTGCCCAATTGGAAGCCCAAATTCAACAGGAGACAGAACAACAAAAGGCTGCCCAACAGCGCATTCGGGAACTGGAGGAGCAACTCCAAGCCCAGCAAACTCAGGGATCCGCGCAACTGCAAGCCGCCCAAGCAGAGCTGGAAATCCTACGTCGCCGCTGCCACGAGCTGACAGAATGGCAATCTCAAGCCAAACACCAGCTGCAAGAGCTGGGATCCCAACTGCAGGAGCAGCAGAAGATACAGCAGGATCAGGCACAGCAGCTCCAAGAGCAAACCCACCTGCGTCATGCTCTGCAGCAAATGGAAGCCCAAGTGGCTGCCCTGAACCAGTCGCTGCAGGAGCACCAACACCAACTCCAACTGGCCCAGTCTACGAAGCAGCGCTTAACTGCCGACCTAGCCCACGTTCGCCAAGAAGCTGCCGAGGCCACCCACCGCCTGCAAGTGCAGCTCCAAGAAACCCAAGCCCAACTGCGAGAAACTCAAGATCGCTTGCAGGAAGCCCAAGCCCAAGTGAGCCAGCTCCAGGCCCAACTGCAGGCGGCCCAAGCGGAAAACCGTGCTCTAGCCGCAGCGGTAGCCGAAGCCCGGCGAACTTCCCCACCTGCAGCTGCACCGACCCCAGCTTCGGAGAAAGCCCGGCCAGAGACAGAGGATCTCAAGACCCTGACCGTAGCCGACTGGGCAGCCGAGCTGAGTGCCCCAGAAAGCGAATTGCCCCCGCAGCAATATTTGGGGGAAGAGGACTTGGAAGCTCTACAGCGGGCCACCCCCTGGGTACAGCGGGTATTGACCCAATTGCGGGCGGCTGGCCTAATCGACAATGCCGGCATCGAAACCGTCATTCACGCTTGGGAAAAGGCAGGGGGCACCTTCACGGATGTGCTGGCCCACCACAGCGGCCTCAAGCCGGAGACCGTCAAATTTTTCAGCGAAGGGGGCTACTCTGTTCAACTGGCAGGGGGACGCCACGTGGCCGATTACCTCAAGGCTTCTGGGTTGGTCAGCGCCGCCCAAATCGAACAGATCCAGAAGCACCTGCCGCCAGGCGGATCCCTGTGTCAGGCCCTTGCCCAAGCCGGGATCCTACGCCGGGCCACTGCCCTGTATTTCGAGCGCCACTTCGGCGGGCAAAAGCCCCGCCGCCCGCTGCGGGAAGAGCTTTAGAGGAACCATGCTCTATCGCTGACGCCAACGACCGACAAGGGATCCGAATACAGACACAAGCTGCCAACAAGATGCCAATTAGACTAGAAACTAGATAGAGATAGATCATCAGAAGCGACCGGTTTCTCACCCCTGAGAGACCCAAGTTACTCGGTAGTTGTGTCGATCTCTTCTGCTATGACTACGGAAGCTCCAACTCGACCTGCTCAGCAGTTCTCGCCCTCGAGAACCCAGGTTCGCCAGCCCTACCCCCACTTCAAGGTGATCGTCTTGGATGACGATTTCAATACCTTTCAGCACGTTACGGAATGTCTGCTGAAATACATCCCCGGCATGACTTTGCCCCTAGCGCGGCAACTGACCGTGCAGGTGGATGCCGAAGGGCAAGCAGTTGTTTGGGTCGGCCCTCAAGAACAGGCGGAGCTCTACCATCAGCAATTGCTGCGGGAGGGGTTGACCATGGCCCCCTTGGAGCCGGCCTGAAGCACCAGGCGTTCGTAGCTGCGCTCAACTGCTGCCAACAGCTCCGCTTGGCCCCAACCGGCGTAAAGGCTGCTGGCAATGGCCAGCCCACCCGCCCCCACCCCTTCCTTGACATAGCCCCGCTCGTAAGCCTGTAGAGGCAGATAGCGGCTATTGGCAAAGCTCAGTTGGGTGGCCAAAAGGGGGGCAACCCCCAACAACTCTGCCAAGGCCACCGTATTGCCCGAGGGATCCTCTGCCACCCAGCGGGTGGTTCCCACCACCACGTTCTCCGGGGGCCAAGGGATCCCCTGCTCTTCCCCCCAGCGCTGCATCAAGGCCAGCACCGCCAACATTTGGGTTCCCCCTGCCAGCAGCACAGCTCCCCGTTGCGCTGCGCCCATCGCCAACCCGGCCACAAAGGGCTGCATGGGATCCCCCACTGCGGCTACCACCTCGGCAGCAGAAGCTCCCCTTGGCAGACGGGCCAATCCCTGCCGGGCCAAGGCCAGCTTTTGGGTGTGGTTACAGACCGGGTGGCTGCTGTTCACCATGCCCTCTGCTGCCCACCCCAGTCCCAACAACACCGCCAGCGCCGTGGTGGTGCCCCCTGCCACACACTCCCCAATCACACAGTAGCCTTGCTCCAGCCGGGATCCGCGGTCGTACCCTTCTTGCCAAAGGGATCCCACCTGCTCCAAAGACAGAGCCTGTCCTGTGCTCAAGCAGCGGGCCACTCCCCCAGAGCTCACCGTTTCTGCCCCCGGCAAAGGTTCCGGCAAGCCACAATCGAACACTCGGCACGGGATCCCCAACTCCCTCAGGATGGCGCAGCTGATCACCACTGGGGAAGGATAGCCATCCGGAGAGGTGGGCAAGCGGTGAGAATGGCCCGCCAGCAACACTTCCCCATCGGCAAGAGCTGTGTAGCGACGCAAGGAGGGGGTAGCGCCGGCAGCCGAAATGCCCGGAACAAGAGCCGTTTCGGTAAACCCCAAGCAGGCCAGAAACAGAGGTCGGGATCCCTGCACCCGTTCGCACCACCGCCGGGCCACAGCCGGCTGAGTGTAAGCCTTAACGCAAGGAAACGGAAGCATACCGGACACCGAGGCAAACAAGCCAGAGTCTATCCTGAGCCAGAAGGGCGGGATCCCGTACTCGCAGGAGGGGTTGCCTCCTGCTGAGGCAATCGGATTCGGATAGGATGGGTATACCCAATGCAGTTTATTCAGGGCAAACGGAAGGCCATGAGCTTCTTCGACTCTGAGATCGTCCAAGAGGAAGCCAAGCAACTGTTTCAGGATTTCCAAAACCTGATGCAGCTTGGTCAACGGTACGGCCAATTCGACCGGGAAGGCAAAAAAATCTTCATCGAACAGATGGAGGAGTTGCTGGAGCGCCAGCGCATTTTCATGAAGCGGCTGGAACTCTCCGACGACTTTATGGCTCAAATGACCATCAAACAACTGCAAACTCAGCTTGGGGGGTTTGGGCTCTCCCTGACCCAAATGTTTGACCAGATGCACCAGACCCTAGAGCGCATGAAAGCTGAGGCAGACGCTGAGCGTTGACCCCCAAGAACGACCTACACGAAGGGATCATGTCTTCTTCCCGCCAGACCCGCAACCAGAAATTGATTCTGGAGGTGCTAGAGCATCGTTCACAACCCCTTTCGGCGCAAGAGATCTTTCTGGAGTTGCGCAATGCCAACCACACCGTCGGTCTGGCCACGGTTTACCGAGTTTTGGATGCTCTGCGCAATGAGGGCAAGCTGCAAGCGGTCAACTTGGGAGACCAGCAGACCTACTACCAGGTTCTGCCCAGCAATGGCCACAACCGCCACCACCTGATCTGCACCGAATGTCGGCGGGTGGTGCCTTTGCCCGATTGTCCGGTGGAAGATTTGGAGGCACAGCTTTCCAGCCGATACCAATTTGCGATCGAGTACCATGTGCTTGACTTCTACGGCGTCTGTGCCCAGTGCCGTAGAGGAGTTGGGCCAAGCCCGGACTCACAGCGTTCCTCTTTTCTCAAAGCTAAGCCCAAATGATGAGCTATCTCTGGACGGTGTTGATCGGGCTGGCCGGCGCCCTGATCGGGGTCAAGCTGAGGCTTCCGGCGGGAGCACTGGTGGGCTCCATGGTGGCGGTGGGTTTGGTGAATGTCTGGGGGGCGATCCCAATTCCCGCTCCCCCAGCCGGGATCCGTTTTGCCATGCAGGTGGTGTTGGGCATTCTTTTGGGTACTAAGCTCACTGCCGATACGCTTCTGGCCCTGAAAGATCTGTGGCGACCAGCCCTGCTCTGTACAGTGATTGCGGTGGGCACGGGGGTCTTGTCGGGGTACCTGATCTCCCGTTGGCTGGGGATCGAGCGCTTGACTGCCATCTTGGGCACAGCTCCAGGAGGCATTTCCGACATGAGCCTGATAGCCCTGGACATGGGAGCCCAAACCAGCACAGTGGTGGTCATGCACTTGGCACGCCTGATCAGCGTCGTCGTGGTCGTCCCCTGGGTGGTGCGGCTGTTGGTTCAGCCGGGCACGAGCTAGGAAACTCCTCAGAGCAGAGATGGTGGGTGGGTTAGACTAAGGGCGATACAGAACTTAACAACTGAACCGCTGCCTTGGAACTTTCCCCTTCTCCCCTCACCTGCCATGCCGACGCTGCCGGATCCCCTTGGAGCGCTGCTCTCCGTTCTGCAGATGGCTCTTTGGGCAATGTCTCCTCTGGCCAAGGCGATTGGTGGCCTCTACAGCTGCATTGGCAGGGGGAGCCAGACCCGGTACAGCCTGAGCTGGTGCAGGTGGATCCCGTGCTGCGCTTGCTGCTTTTGGGGGATGGCTTTACCACCCGTAATCTTGCTGCCTTGATCCAAGAGCCGATTCAGGCTCATCTGCTGGACACGGGCCGGGTTGATTTACAGGCAGAGCAGGGCACTGCCCCCAAGTCCATGCAACAGCTGGCCAGAGATTTGGGGCGGCTGGGATCCCCTTTGATGCGGCGGCGGGTTTGGCTGTGCGGGGCAACCTCTCAACAGCCCTTGCTCTATGCCACCTCTTGGTGGAACTCTGAACATTTGGCCCAATACTTGCCCCATCCCGATCAGCCCATCGGCCAAAATCTGATCCAAGAAAAACTGGAGACCTTTCGCGAGCTGCGCGGCCTTTACCACGGCGAGGCAGACCCGGTTGCCCGGCTGCTACGGTGTTCCGGCCCCTTTTGGGCCAGGCATTATCTCTTGTGGCACAGGGGCAAGCCTTTGACGGTCATCTACGAGGTGTTTTCTCCACGGCTGGGTGCGAGGGCTCTGTCCCGCTAGCGCGACGGAGACCTCCAACGGCGCACGGCTGCGGTGATGGCGGCGGCCACCTGCGGATCTGATTGGGCACTGGCGGAGATGCGCTGATAGTCCTCCTAAGGTTAGAGAGGCTGCCTGGCCAAGATCTAAGACACGTAAACCCCTGTCAGGGGCGCGCTCAGGGCTTCTTCCAACTCTGCCAGGCCAAGACGACGCTCCAGGATATCCATCACCTCGCGGCCAAAATCATGGGGGTTGCGATCCCAAGCTTCTAGACACACTTCCCCAAAAAAGGATCCCAGGGGTTCTGGGTTCCAGAGCAGTTTGCGCGCCGTCCAAGGAGTCATGTGCATGGGGTTAAAGCGGTCGTCGATAACACCGATTTTGCGGGCAAAATCTTCCAGGTGGGTGTGGGGTTGCAAGCCGATAAAAAAGATAGCCGGCTCAACTTTGTCGCGGCCAAAAATGGCTTCCAGCTCGCGGTGATACCGTACTGTTTGCCGAATGGTTTCCGGTCGCTCGTCGATGACATTAAAGGAGTAATTGACCGAAACCAGATCGTTGAACCCTGCCTGTTTGAGGTAGCGGCAGCTCTCCAGTACCGTGCGCAGGTTATAGCCCATGCGCATTTTGCGCACCAGCTCCTGGGATCCGCTGGTGATGCCGATCTCGAAGTAGCTCATGCCAGTTTTCACCATGATCTCGGCCAGCTTTGGGGTGAGGTTGTCGGCCCGAATATAGGCAGCCCAACGAATATCGGTCATGCCGGCATCAAGGATTTTCTGCAGCAATTCCTCCGCATCCTCAATGTAGCGGCGGGCAGGGATAAACTGGGCATCGGTAAACCAAAAGTTTCGCACTCCTCGCTCGTACAACTGCATCATTTCTCGGATCACCTCATCCACAGGGTTGAGGCGCACCTGCTTGCCTTCGATGACGGTGTAGATGCAGTAGCAGCAGTTGTGGGGGCAGCCGCGTTTGGTTTGTACCCCAATGTAAAAATCGCCCCCTTCTAGGTAGTAGTCAATTTCCGGCCAAATGGCGGTGATGTAGGTGTAATCACAGGCGGTTTTTTGCAGAGGTTGGGGCGGCTCGTGGATCAAGCCTGGGCGAGGCTGTTCCAGCTTGGCCCGATAGCAACGCTCTGCAGCAAGGCTTTGCCCTTGGATCACTTTTTCCAGCAGGGTTTCCCCCTCCCCTACCGAGATGATGGTGCCTTTGGGCAGATAGCGGCCCAATTGTTCATAGAAGACGCTGACTGCCCCACCTCCCAGCACCGCTTCAGCGTGAGGTTTGTAGCGCCTGGCCCTGCGGAGCCCCTGCCAGACCAGCCGTGTGTTGCGCCAAATCTCGCCATAGTAGGCCAGCACCAGCCTGAGGCTATTCAGGGATCCCCGCAATTTTTTCAGGGGGTTGCGGGCGTAGAAAAACTCAAAAGAGTGTTGCAACAGGTTGCCGGCCCGCCCGTTCACCGGCGCATAGACTTGAATATCTCGCCAAGAGAAAACCAGCAAATCCGGCTGAAACTGATCAATTTGCTCCAGCATGCAGCGGCGAAAATCCAAGGGCGGAAAGGTGCCCATATCGAAGATGCGCTGCTCAACTTGGGGGAACAGCTTGTGGACGTGATCGGCCAAGTAAACCACCCCAATGGGAAAGATGGGGTTGCAGGGCAGCCGCACATAGAGGATTTTTTGAATCTTCAGGTTCGAGGCCATACAACCTGAGAGCTTACTTCACATCTCTTCACTCACTCTAGTCGGTTTTTGAGGGGCGCGGCGGCCCAGTCGGCGATGGGATATTGACCGGCTGGAGCTGATCCCACGCCATACCCGACGGGATTCCGATGGGGATCGGGTGGAGGTAAGCCCACAGTTGAACGTCTGGGCGGGCAACCGCAAGTACGAGCTAAAGGATCTGCAAGAGCCAGAGTTGGAGTGGCTGGCCGCGGAGCTGAGCCGTTGGCTGAAGATCCCGGTTGAACGGCAGAAGGTGTAGTTGTCAATCCAAATAGGCACTCAACTCCTGCTCCAGTGTGGGCAGTTGCACCTCTCCCTGCTCCAGCTCTTCCAAGTCTTCCAGTTGTTTGCGCAGGCGGGCAATCCGCTCTTGCAGGCACTCCTTGATGCCTTTGGCCCCCAAACTGAGACAACTGCGGCAGACTTCCCCGTAGATTTGCCCGCGGTCGTTGTAGACCACCGCCAGCAACACTTGGTGCCCTTTTTTCTGGATGGGGTTGGCCCATCCCCCGCAGATAATGCAGGGCACTCGGCCATTGCCCGCGTAAATGCTGCGTTCCCAGACGATTCTCACGCTCAGCCTCAATGCAACTTGTTGCCCACCAGCATAAAAACCCAGGGGGATCCCTTGCCACCCCAAGATGCCGCGTTCCTTCCCTTCCCATTGCGGTGAAACGGTTTGCTGGTTAAATGCCTGCCCCCCTCTCCCCCTGGGAGAGGGGCTTGGGGGTGGAGGCCAAAAAGGGATCCCGGCGGCTAGGTGCTGGGCCGGGCAGGTTGGGAGCGGTCGATGGTGCGATAGGTAAGGCTGGCAGCCACCTCCAGAGCTTTGGCGGCGTCGCGGAAATAAAACCCCAACTCCTCATCCTTCTCCGTGCGGTTGGGCTTGTTGAACTTGGCCTTGAACTGCACGTTGCAATACATGGCCAACCCCACCAGAACCTCTGACAGGCCGTGCTGGTTGATCAGCCGCTCCACATCCGTAAGCAGGCTTTTGATCAAGGCATCGGCTACTGGTTCTGGCAAACTGTCCAGGTCGTGCATGGGGGCTCCTCAACCAACG
Source organism: Thermostichus sp. MS-CIW-37 (assembly GCF_054060065.1). Classification (NCBI taxonomy): domain Bacteria; kingdom Bacillati; phylum Cyanobacteriota; class Cyanophyceae; order Thermostichales; family Thermostichaceae; genus Thermostichus; species Thermostichus sp. MS-CIW-37. The sequence goes on from NZ_JBSSCV010000001.1 coordinate 202,441, forward strand.
AGAGCAAACAAGCCAACGGGTCTGGAAAATCGAGATGGATCTGGGATCCCGAAGGCAACCTCTCCTGATTTTCCTGCATCTTTTCCAGAATGCCCAATGCCCTTGCCAACGCTACCACCACTGCCGCAGCCAGCCCCACAGGCCCGGATACCGAATGGAGCGCTCCTGGGCCGCTTGCTCCAGATGATGGGCGTGGTCTTGGATGCCGGGATGCCGCAGACGATTTAGGCGAATCAAATAGGCGTAGCGGCGGATTTGTTCTCGCAACTGCTCTGGGGGAAGGGCAAAGCACGCTGGGCAAAGGGAGCCGAGATCCAACCCCTTATCGTTGAATAGGTGACGAACTCGCTTCCCGCCCGCAAAACGCTTTCCGCAGGCGGCACAGTAGCAAGTTGAGGGCTGGCTGGCAAGCCGCTGCCATCGAATTCGCATCGTCTTCTGTCTAGCCGGCTGCTGTGAAGGGATCCCTTGTAACCGTCATTCGTAGACCCAATATAATTCTTTTGGGCAGTTCTTCTGGTAACCAGAACCCCGGTCAAGGGGGCTTGCAGATCGAAAACCATGCCGCAACTCTACGACTGTGTCATCGTCGGGGCTGGCCCCGCCGGCGGATCTGCTGCCTACCATCTGGCCAAGCGGGGACGCTCAGTGCTGGTTCTGGAAAAGGATCCCTTGCCCCGCTACAAACCCTGTGGGGGGGGAGTTTCTCCTATGGTGGCGGCTTGGTTTGACTTCGACTTTGGCCCCGCCATTTCCCTCAAGATCCGGCAAATCCGCTACACCTGGCGTGGTGGCGATCCGGTGGTGGTCGATTTGGATTTAAAAGAGCCCGTTTGGATGGTGCGGCGGGATATTTTCGACCACTACTTGATTCAGCAGGCGCAAAAGCAAGGGGCTGCGCTCCAGGCAGAATGCCCCGTCTCCGGCCTTGAGTGGCAAAGTGACCACTGGCAGGTGATGACATCCGCCGGCCCAGTCTGGGGTCGGTACGTGATTGGGGCCGATGGGGCAAAAGGCTCGATGGCCAAGTGGCTGGGCTTTCAGGAACGCCGTCGTCGCCTGGCTGCCGCCTTGGAAGCAGAAGTGCCCCTCTCGCAGCCGCAAACTGCAGCCGCCCATTTTGACTTCGGTGCCGTCAGCAATGGCTACATCTGGAACTTCCCCAAGGCCGATGGCTACTCAATTGGAGCGGGCACCTTTCGGGGTGGAGAAAAACAAAACCTGCGGGAAATTGCCGCCCAATATGCCCAAAGCTTTGGTGTGGACTTGAAATCGGTCAAGCCATTTGGCCATCCCATCTGCCTCTGGGACGAAGATCAACCGCTACACACCCAAAATGCCCTCTTGGTGGGAGATGCCGCCTGCGTCATCGATCCGTTTACCGCCGAAGGGATCCGCCCTTCCCTTCTCACCGGCATGTTGGCGGCCCAGGCCATCGATCAAGCCCTGGGTGGGGATACAGAAGCTCTGGAGAACTACTCCGCCCGCGTCCAGCAGGAATGGGGCTCCGAGATGCGTTGGGCCAAGCGGATTGCGGCGTTGTTCTATCGCTTTCCGGGCGTGGGCTATAGGGTGGGCGTTAAGCGACCGGGAGCCACTCGGCGCATGGGCCAGATCCTGGCCGGTGAACTGCGCTACAGCGATGTAGCCAGCTCGGCCATTCGCAAGTTAAGCGGCGGCTTGCTCGCCTAGGCCCGGCACCGACAGACTCGAACAGGATCGTCGAAGCGCTTGCCGATCACCAGGCAGTTGCGACCATCGGCCTGGCGGGTGTAGCTCAAGTGGGTAGAGAGAGCTTTCATCAGCAAAATACCCCGTCCCCCCTCGGATTCAAGATTGGCGTTGGGCGATGTGGGATCCGACAAGTTCCGGGCAAATCCCTCCAGATCAAACTCCTGACCCTGATCCCAGATGCGCAACTCCAACCCCTGCGGCATCAGCAGCAGCTCAATGTCGATGGGCGTACTTTCCGGCAGAGCGCGGTGGGCGTGGCGAACGGCGTTGGTAAACCCCTCTACCAAAGCCAACTGACATTCCGCCCAAATGGGATCCGGGATGCCCGCATTTCGGAAAGACTCAAACCAGGTCAAAACCTGGTCAAGCGCGTCCAGGGTTGTGTCAACCCTCAGCGCAAACGTTTGTCTCTTGTCCAGAGGGATCCCTGCCGCGTTCAAAACCGAACCCCAACGATGAGGATTGAACTCAAGCCCATCAATCCTGGCCGGATTGACCCTACCAGATTCTAGACCAGAGCTCTGCTAGAACGTGTCATCCCCCACTTTGGGGGGTGCAGCTAGGGAGCGATGACCAAATCCACGCGGCGGTTCCGCTGCCGTCCGGCTTCTGTGTCGTTATCGGCCACCGGCAAGGTGGGGCCAAAGCCAGAGGTTGTCCAACTGATGGGATGGCCTTCCGGCAACAGTTTTATCAAATAGTCCTTAACCGCATTGGCGCGGCGCAGGGAAAGAGCCAAGTTGTAGTTTAAGGGCCCGATGTTATCGGTGTGGCCGTTGACTTGAACGCGAGCGCCGGGCATGGCCTCCAAGGATTTTGCCACCTGGGCCAACAGCGCCGCTGCTTCAGGTCGAATCTCGGCTTTGTCAAAATCGAACAGCAAATCGCCCGGCAGGCTGATGGTTTGGGTTCCCACCTGAAAGGAGGTTGGCGTTGTGGTCGGAGCCGGGGTGGGCGCAGAGGCGCTTTCTGCCCCTGGAGCGATCTCAGCAGCAGTGGAAGATTCCCTGATAGGCTCAGGACCTGTTTGAGAACGCAGCCGTTGCAGCCGCGACTCCAATTCCTCAATTCTGATCAAGAGCTGGATCACCTGCTGGCGGATTTCCCGGATCTCCCCTTCCAGATCCGTGGGGCTCTCGTGATTTTCCTCTGGATCTGCATTTGGATCTGCATTGGCTGTTGGGCTGGCCACCGGAAGATTGGTCTGGGGTGGAGCCAAGGTGGGCAGGATCGGTGGTGTGGGAGAAACGGGTTGAGTGGGAGAGATGTTGGTCTTCGGCTGGGGCTGAGGCTGAGCCTGCTGGGGAAGCACCATCCCAACCCAGATCCCGCTGCTGACCAAGAGGATCCCGCTTAGGGAATGGAGAGCGACTGTTAGGAGCTGGGACGAACGAGCCATTGCAGGCAAACCTGATACATTTACGCTGAACACTGCTGAACATCACTGTTCAACTATGCAGCGATAGCATTCTGTTTGTTTCCATTCGCGTTAGCGGGACGGAGTCCAAACAGAATGGCGGTATCCCGCAAAGCTTTGAGTAGAATACCCAAAGCGCAGTTTCCGTGTCGTCTTACTACCAATTTTCTGCTTTGCTTTGGCTACCATGTTGGCAGACTCGAAAGTAAACAGAAAGATCAACTGGTAGTAATCCGTACTGAACATATTATACATTATTTTCAGTATAGTTGAGCTTATTATTGACTAGAGTCATGCTCCGGCTGGATGGGCGCAGGTAAGGAGCGGGAACTCCTCTCAACTCAACCCTTAAAACCAATCCTAACCGGCGACCCAATCTCGCCAAGGGGATTCTCGGTCGGTCAAGCTGCCACTTTCCGCCATCTGCTGCCAGAGGCTAATCAAAACTGATGCGACCTCGATAACGTCCTATGAGGGTTAAGCCGTTGACGGGATCCGCCAAATCCGCCACAAAGGGGGGAAAGCGGGGGTTGTCGCTGATCACCTTCACCTGGGATCCGGGCAGGCGCTGCAGTCGTTTGACCAACAGATCCCCATCCATCTGAAAGACGTAAATGCCTTCACAGCTTAGATCCCCGCCCTCTTGCCGTTCCACAAAGATCCAGTCGCCATCCTCCAACGTGGGAGACATGCTATCCCCCTGCACCCGAATCAGACTTAGATCGGCAGGGTTTCCCTTCAAGTGCGTCCGCAGCCAGTTTCGCTCAAAAGCAATCACCGATTCGATCGATTCTTCGCGCACCAACACCCCCGCTCCGGCAGAGGCGGCTACATCGACAAAAGGCACATACACATACTCTGCTTTCGCGTCGGGATGCAACTGCGGGGATCCCTCCCCTGTGATCAGCCAACTGAGGTTGACCTGGCCCACTTGGGCAATTTTCACGGCCTTGTCAATGCTGGGCACGGATCCCTTCAGGTAGCTGCGCAAGGCCGTATCGCTAATTCCGGCCCGTCGCCCAAACGCATAAACGGCTTCATCGCCGATCACCTGTCGTAAGCGGTCTGCAAAAGAAGAACCAGAGGAGATGGACATCGGCTTAACGCTACAGGTTGTGTATAGGCAGATTTTTCACCACTATATCTTGACAAGTCAACAACCGGTGCAGCCATTTGGGGAGAATCTTCAACCTGAGCTGACCAAGCGGCAGAAGGGAAATCTCACTTATTGTTAGCAGGCTGGCTGGGGAATCCTACTGGCGCTACCGTGGTTTTGGGTTGTGTTCACAGCGGGTCAGCAGCGGGCCGGCACAGCTTACTCTACCCAAAAAGGTGCACGTGGGATCTTCACCAAGTGCTGGGGTAAGCTACCCTGTCTGTTGAACTTATTCCGGCAGTCTGTCTGGGTGAAAGATGCTGAGATATCGGCATTAGCGGCCCAAAAGGTTCGGTTCCCAGATTGCCTCTGGGTCTACTTCAAGCTGTTCTGCCTCAATCCCTATGGTTTCCTCTGACCTCAAGCGCTGGCTGGATAACTTCCTGATTGCCGTTGTCTTTCTGGTGTTCGCCGGGTTTGTCTGGTTTGTCTTTTCCGTAACCGGGGCTTTTCTTGGGATCCCACTGGGCTACAAACTTTGGATGCGGCTCTGGCTGCCTTTGTTTCAGCCGGCTTTGGGGATCCTGATGGCCGGGGCGGTGGTGAGCGGAGTGTGGGGCTGGCTGGAAAAACGCCGCTCCCAACAATCATGATCATCAATAGAACTGAAGATCCCGTGGCGCAGGGGAGCCCCAGACTGGCTCTATACTGGAAACGTATCTAAATGTTGAGCACCTGAGGCAGTCTGGCGTCGTGTTTGTTCTGTCCGGCTACGAGTATTTGCTGGTTTTTCTAATCGTCTGCTCTCTGCTGCCGGTTTTGGCTCTGGGGGCTTCCGCACTCTTGGCGCCAAAGCGGCGGGGATCCCTGCGGCGCAGCACTTACGAGTCGGGCATGGAGCCGTTTGGGCAAGCCTGGATCCAGTTCAACATTCGCTACTACATGTTCGCGCTGGTCTTCGTCATTTTCGATGTAGAGACGGTGTTCCTCTATCCCTGGGCAGTGGCGTTCCACCGCTTGGGGCTGTTGGCCTTTGTGGAGGCCCTGATTTTCATCGCCATCCTTGTGGTGGGTCTTGTGTACGCCTGGAGAAAAGGAGCATTGGAATGGTCATGACGTCTGAGAAATCGCAAGTCTTGTTTCCGGGGGCTGCCCCCCAGGTGACTACCGACCTCTCCAACAACGTCGTTCTGACGACGGTGAACGACCTGTACAACTGGGCCAAGATGTCCAGCCTCTGGCCGCTGCTCTACGGCACTGCCTGTTGCTTCATCGAGTTTGCTGCCATGCTGGGATCCCGCTTCGACTTCGACCGCTTTGGCCTGCTGCCTCGTTCTTCGCCGCGCACGGCTGATTTGATCATCACGGCAGGTACGGTCACCATGAAAATGGCGCCGGCGTTGGTCAAGCTTTACCAGCAAATGGCTGAGCCGAAGTACGTGATCGCCATGGGGGCCTGCACCATCAGCGGTGGCATGTTCAGCTCCGATTCCTACACGGCAGTGCGGGGGGTGGACAAGCTGATCCCGGTGGATGTGTACATTCCTGGCTGCCCCCCTCGTCCAGAGGCGATCATGGATGCCATTGTCAAGCTGCGCAAGAAGATCGCTGCAGAAGACATGCGGGAGCGGGGCCGTCTGCAACAAACCCACCGCTACTACACGGTCAAGCACAACCTCAAGCCTGTGCCGGAGATCATCACCGGCAAGTATCTGGAGAGCGAGACCCGCCAAGCTCCTCCGCCGGAACTGGCTGCTGCCATCGGCCTGCCGGTGCCCCCGGCTTTGCAAACTGCCGACTTTAAGCAGGCGGAACAGCAGCTCAAAGCCTTGCGAGGAGGGATGTGAGATGGCAGAGGAAAATGCCCGAGAAAAGCAAGCGCCGCCAGCGGTAGGCGAGCAGTCGGAACCCTTGGTGACGTTGGAGCGGGGCCCGGTTTCCCAGTTTCTGGCCGACAACGGCTTCGAGCACCAGTATTTGGGGAGAGACGCAGCGGGGGTAGAGCTGTTGGAGGTGGAGCGGGACTTTCTTCTGCCCCTGTGTACCGCCCTCTATGCCTACGGCTTTAACTACCTGGAGTGCCAGTGCGGGTATGACCTGGGGGCAGGGCAGCCACTGGTCAGCCTTTACCACCTGATCAAGCTGTCAGACGGGGCGGATCGCCCTCAGGAGGTGCGGCTCCAGGTAAAGTTGCCTCGCCACGATCCACGGCTGCCTTCCGTATACTGGATTTGGAAGTCGGCGGATTGGCAGGAACGGGAAACCTACGACATGTACGGCATTGTTTTCGAGGGACACCCGAACCTGAAGCGGATTTTAATGCCGGAAGACTGGATAGGTTGGCCCCTGCGCAAGGACTACATCACGCCTGACTTCTATGAGCTGCAGGATGCCTACTGATTGGGGATCCCTGACTCGGTGAGCAGCGTTGAATAGGATGGGTTGAGATGTGGCCTTTTTTGCTCTTGGCAATCTACGCAGGAGGAGTTTGGTACTCGGCCCGCAAGGCGGATCGCATCTATTCGGGATCTGGGAAGTGGCTGGTATCGGCCCTCTGGCCGGTGCTGCTGCTCTCAAACCGTCAGTTTCGCCAAAATTGGCGTCGTCCCCTGAACAAGTAAGTTGAGTGAGTCTGGATCCCTGGAATCCTCGCCTGTGCTCGCTCCTGAGCAACACCCGCGCAACCCAAGCTTTCCTTTGTCATCACCCCAGGCCACGCAGAAGTTGCAGGAGTTGATCGGCAGCCGCATTCGCGCTCAAGGGCCGGTGACCTTTGCCCAGTTTATGGAGTGGGCTCTCTACGAGCCAGGGTTGGGCTATTACGAGCAGGGATCCCCGATTGGCCCCGACTACCTCACCTCTCCCCACCTGGCGGCGGACTTTGCCCAACTGTTGGCAGAGCAGATCCTTCAGTTCTGGCACATTTTGGGATCCCCCCCTGACTTCAAGGTGATCGAGATGGGGGCGGGCAGCGGTCGCCTGGCCCAGGATTGGCTGACCTACGTGCGCTCCGCTAACCCCCCTTTTTGGCAGGCACTGGAATATGGGATCCTGGAGCGTTCTGCCCACCTGCGGCGGCTCCAACAGGAGCGATTGGCTCCTTTTGGGGAGAAGGTGCGCTGGTTGGATTGGGACGGGATCCCGGATGAGTCGGTCACAGGCTGTTTCTTCTCCAATGAGCTGGTGGATGCTTTTCCGGTGCATCGGGTGCAGGTACAGGATGGGGCTTTGCGAGAAATCTATGTCGATTGCGGCGAGGCTGCAGAAGCCAACTTCCGGGAAGTGCTGGGGGATCTGTCCACCCCTGAGCTAAGAGAGTACTTCGCCCGTCTGGGGATCCCTGTAGAAACTTATCCGTCCGGTTACCAAACCGAGGTGAACCTAAAAGCCTTGGAGTGGCTGCAGCTGCTGGCCCGTAAGCTGCGGCGAGGCTACGTGCTCACCATCGATTATGGCCACACCGCCCAGCGCTACTACAGCCCCCACCGCGCCCAAGGTACGCTCTTGGCCTACCGACAGCACGGCAGCTACACGGATCCCTATGTTCGGGTGGGATCCCAGGATCTCACCGCTCATGTGGACTTTACCACCCTAGAGCAGGTGGGAGAATCTCTGGGGCTAAAATGTCTGGGGTTCACCCGGCAAAGCAGCTTTTTGGTCAACCTGGGATTGACCGAGCGGCTGGCCGCCCTTAGCCAAATGGGGAACCCGGTTGATGGCGAAGCTGTGGATGTGGGCCAGGTTTTGCGGCGGCGACATGCTCTTCACGCGCTGCTGGATCCCATGGGGTTGGGGGGCTTTGGGGTATTGGTGCAGGCCAAGGGCTTGATCCCCTCAGAACACGCTCACCCTCTGCGGGGCTTTGGCGAGCCAGAGCTGTGAACCGTTTCGGTGCTATTGGGATGGGATGTCTGCCCCTACCGGCTACCGTTGCCTTCCATCGATGCCAGTTCTGCCATTGCTCTGGCGCTATCTTCCAGGTTGTCGATTCGCTCCTCGAGGGTTGCAAAGACTTCGTCATATTTGTCGGCCCATGCGACGCCGGCGGCAGTTTTGGTCATGCGGGCCGAGCCAAGAGATACGTCTGAAGATCCTTTCGCGGGCATAGGTGACCGTTTAATGGAGTTACTAGAGCCTGTTGACCGACAAGCCTGGGTTAAGCGGGCAATATCCTGCTTCAGGAGATTCTGTTTTGATTGGAGTTGTTCTACCTTGGCTATGCCCTCCTTAAGGGACTGAATGAGTTTCTGTTTCTTGGCTTGTAAATCTCCAATCGAGGCTTTCAGACTTTGCTCTTCTGCGCGTAACTGAGAAAGCCGTTCTTTTTGAGATTGGATCTGGGTCTCTATCTCCTCAAAATGGAGCTGAGCAGTTTGAGCTTGCGAATGAGCATTCTCATGAGTTTTGGCAGCAGCTTTTCCATTCTGCTGGACTTTTGCCCAATCTTCAAGGGCAGCACGCAGACTGGCCAACTCGTTTTGCAATTGCTGTAGGTCTGAAGGAGTGATTTCGTTTTGCTTCTGTCGATTTTCGAGGTGCTGCAGAAGCTGGATTTTGGCTTTGGCCTCGCTCCCAGATAGAGCAGAAGCCACATAGCCCGTCATCCCCGTGGCCAAACCTGCTGCTCCTGCCTGCCACAGGGATCCTCCCGCCCCAAGGCCACCAATAGCCACCGTAACTCCGGCCAACGCGGGAAAGGCAGTTATCCAAAGCTGGCGGCAGGAGAAAGGCAACATCATCGACCCCAGGGTGGAAGAGGAGATTGTCTTGAAGATTGTTTTGACCATAGGTAATGTTTGGGTAGGTTTTCTCTCACTCACAACTCCTCTTTTTTTAAGGAGAAAGGGGAGCTAGAACCAACACAAAGAACAAAGAACGCCTTAGAGACAATTTTACTGCACTATTTCACTGCACTTCATCACTGCACTTCAAGATGACTCTGGTGTACTGCTGAGGTTACAGTTCTTTACGCCATCCCTCCAGTATGGCCACAACTACAAGTCAATCGCCACTCTAAACCTGCAAGAGCCACTTCAGCTAGAAATTGCAGGAGCCCCGCACTGTACCCGTAGGGTCGGTGTCGGGAGGAATGCTATAATAATACTGCGGACACCAGAAACGGTTGTTTAAGGCACTGGTAACGGTCGATTGGGGGTGCTGTAAACCACCCCAGAGGCTCGTGGTTGGCTTGCTAACTGCAGGGCTACTAAAAGCCCGCTCCGTACCGCCTAGCGGTTGATGTCGGGTAGTTTACGCTCATCCTGACCGGCTTTCTTGGCAGCGACGCCCAAGGACATCTGCTTTGACATGCTCGATAGGACCCCGTCCCGCTGCCGCAGTGGATCCCAGGGCTTGGAGCCTTGAGGAGAAAGTGGGGCAACTGTTTCTGGTTTATTTTGAGGGAGCTGAGTTTTCCTCCGCTCTCGAGGAGATGATCCGGGACTACCACGTGGGCGGGCTGATCTTCTATTCGATTGCCGGCAACATTCAAACGTTGCCTCAGGTGGCCCAGCTTATTGCCGCGGCTCAGGCACAAGCCCTTGTCCCCCTGTGGATAGCCATTGATCAAGAGGGGGGGCCGGTGGTGCGCCTTACCGAGGGGGTGACGGTGTTCCCCAGCGCCATGGCAGTGGCAGCAGCGGGATCCCTGGCAAAGGCGGAAGCTATGGCCCGTGCGGTGGGAACGGAGCTGAAAAGTTTGGGGTTTAACCTCAACTTCGCCCCTGTTGTGGACGTGAACAGCAACCCCCACAACCCCATCATCGGCATCCGAGCCTTTGGGTCAGACCCGAAACAGGTAGCGGACTATGGCCTGGCCCTGTGGCGCGGCTATCGGCAAGCCGGGATCCTCTGTACGCCCAAACATTTTCCCGGCCATGGGGACACCGATATGGATTCCCACCTGGGGTTGCCGCGGGTGGATCGCTCTCTGGAGGCGCTACAGACCACGGAATTGCGCCCGTTTCAGGCTTTGATCCGGGCAGGGGCAGAGGCGGTGATGACGGCGCATGTGGTGATGCCGGCTCTGGGATCCGTGCGACCGGCAACGCTGGCCCCTGAGGTGGTGTCGGGCTGGCTGCGGCAGAGGCTGGGTTTCCAGGGTCTCGTCCTGACGGATTCCCTGACCATGGGGGCCATTGCCCGCACCTACGGCATTCCCGAAGCGGCAGAACTGGCCTTTAGGGCAGGGGCCGATGTGCTGCTGTTTGGGGCAGATCCCGGCTTTAGCCCGGCCATCCAAAAAGAAGCTTATGCCCATCTGCTGCGGGAGTTCCGTGCCGGTCGTTTGTCGGTTGAGCAGTTGGATCGGTCAGTGGAGCGAATTTTGACCTTGAAGCGGCGCTACGGATTGGGATCCCCCTGCCCCCCTTTCCCCCCTTCCACCCTGGAAAGCCACCAGGCGCTGGCCCGCCAAATCGCCCAAGACAGCATCACCCTGGTACGGGGATCCCTGCCTCCCTTGGCCCCTGACCCGCTGCTCATTACCCCTGTGCCTCTTCTGGGGGATCTTTTCCAAAATGTCTGGCCCGGTGCTCAGGTTCTCAAGATCAGCCCAGAGCCTACCCCTGAGGATTTGCAAACAACCCTGCAAGGGGCGTCAAGAGCTGACCAAGTGCTGGTGGGATCCCTTGATCTGTTTCGTTACCCGCTTCAGAAGGAGTTGCTGGCGGACTTACTGGGATCCCTTCCCCCGGAGAAGGTGATTGGGTTGGCCTTGGGATCCCCCTACGACGCCTTTGCCCTGCCCCAGATCCCGGTTTACTTGGCCTGCTACGGCACTACCCCCGTCTCTCTGCAAGCGTTGCTGCAGGTGTTGTTGGGACAGATTCCGGCCCAGGGTCGCTTGCCGGTTGGATCCCACCCGGAGGGATCCTGGTCGCGTTAGCGGAGCTCCATAGCAGATCCCCTAGCTGCTGAGGTTGCTGAAATTGCACCGCGTCAGGGTCGGCACCGTTCGCCTCACCAAGCCCGTCAGCACGTTGCCGGGGCCGATTTCCCACACCTCTTGGATGCCGTCGGCGGCCATCTGCAACACGGTTTCTCGCCAGCGGACAGGGGCAGTCATCTGGGCCAGCAGCGCCTGCTTAAGGGCTTGCGGATCCCGGCTGGCGGTGGCAGTGCAGTTGCTGTAGACGGGCACTCGCGGCGGCTGAAAGTCAACAGCGCGCAAGGTGTGGGCAAACTCCTCGGCAGCAGCCTGCATAAAGGGCGAGTGAAAGGCGCCACTTACCTTGAGGGGAACGGTGCGCTTGGCCTGCAACTGCTCACAGACGGCTTGCACCCCCTCCACTGAGCCGCTGATCACCACCTGATCCGGGCTGTTGTCGTTGGCAAGGGTGACATCGGGGATCATCTGGCACAGGTGCTCCAGCTTGTCGCGGTCAAACCCCATCACTGCCGCCATGCTGCCCGGGGGATCCCCTGCAGCTTCCATCAGTTGGCCCCGCAGCGCCACCAGCCGCAGGCCGGTCTCGAAATCAAACACGCCGGCAGCATAGAGGGCGCTGTATTCTCCCAGGCTGTGGCCGGCAGTGCAGGCAGGAGCCTGACCCTGGGCGTAGAGATAGTCTGTCAACAGGGCCGATACGGTGAACAAAGCCGGTTGCGTGTAGCCGGTCTGGTGGATCTGGTCTTCCGATAAATCTAGGGGATCCCATCCCAACATCTCACGGGCCAAAGCCAACTTCTGGGCTGCTCCCTGCCAGTTCCGCAAGTCCCTTCCCATGCCCACCGCTTGGGATCCCTGGCCGGGATAGATCCAGGCAACGGTCATCAATTCACTTCCCCCAACGAAACACAATCGCCCCCCAGGTGAGGCCGGCACCAAAGCCTGCCATTACCCCCAGATCGCCGGCGCCAAAGCGTCCCTGCTCGATCCAAGTGGCCAAGGCAATTGGCACCGAAGCGCCCGAGGTGTTGCCGTAATACTCTAGGACGCTGGCCACCCGCTGCGGATCCAGCTGCAGGCGCTTGGCTACCGCATCGAGAATGCGCTGGTTGGCCTGATGAATAAAATACCCCTGCACCGCCTCCGCCGGGATCCCGGCCCGGAAGAGAGCCTTCTCGATAACCTCCGGCACCGCCTGGACGGCAAACTTGTACACCTCGCGGCCATTCATGGTGATGGGACAGCAGCGATACTGCCCCACCTGCAGGGATCCCACCAGGGGCTTGGCCTCTGTAGCCATGGACAAGCTGAGTAGCTGGCTGCCACTGCCATCGCTGCGCAGCTCAATGCTGAGGATCCCGCCGGTTTCCCCCGCCTCCAGAACCACCGCCCCGGCCCCATCTCCAAACAAGACACAGGTGGTGCGATCTGCCCAGTCCACCGTACGGGAGAGCACATCCGCCGCCACCACCAAGGCCCGCCGGTACAGCCCGGTTTGCAAAAACTGCGCTGCCGTGGCCACTGCAAAGACAAAGCCCGTGCAGGCTGCCGTCAGATCAAAAGCCACCGCCCGCGTTGCTCCCAGAGCTGCCTGCACCTGAGGGGCCGAGCCAAACCGATCGACGCCGGTGGAAGTGGCCAGCAGGATCAAATCCAGATCTTGTGGCGGGATCCCAGCCCGATCCAGAGCAGCCTTCGCCGCTTGAGCCGCCAAGTCCACCAAACTCAGATGGGGGGGGAGAATGCGTCGTTGGCGGATACCGGTGCGGGGCCAAATCCATTCGTCAGAAGTTGCAACGATCTGGCTGAGGTCGTCGTTGCTCAGGCAGGGATCCGGCAGGGCAGCCCCCACCCCCACCAGCCGCACGGTCGGGAGGCCATTGCTGGGCATGGACACTACCCTTCCACGCAATCCAAGGGCCGCAGAGGCAGCACCTCTGATCGCGACAGCGGGACGGAGTCAGAGGCGGACTGTTCGCGACAGCGGGACGGAGTCCTTAAAGGCCGTTCAGAGCTGGGATTAGACTCGCGAGGATCGGCCATCTCCGCCTGCAGTCGCTGCAGGATTTTTTGCTCCGCCGCTTCTTTGGCCAAACGAATGGCATGGTAAACCATCGCCGCCTTGGAGCTGCCGTGGGTAATCACGCAGATGCCGTTGACTCCGAGCAGCAAAGCGCCGCCATACTCCACGTAGTCCATCCGCCGCTTCACCTGTTTTAGGTTGGGTCGGAGCAGCCAGCAGCCCAACTTGCCGCGCCAACCGCGGGGCAGCTCCTCCCGCAGCACCTGGGTGATCACCTGTCCGACGCTCTCGGCAAACTTGAGGAGGGCATTGCCCACAAAGCCGTCGCACACCACCACATCAAACTCCCCGGTCAGCACATCCCGCCCCTCGGCATTGCCGGCAAAATGGATCCCTGGCAATTGGGCCAGGCGCTGGTGGGTGGCCAGAGCCAAATCGTTTCCCTTGTTGGGCTCCTCGCCGATGTTGAGCAGGCCCACCCGCGGACGCTCGACCCCCAGTACACACTGGCAGTAGAGGGATCCCATACGGGCAAACTGCTCCAAAAAGCGGGGCCGGCAATCTACATTGGCTCCCACATCCAAAAGCAACACCGGCTTGCCTCTTAAAGTGGGCAGAAGAGCACCAATGGCCGGGCGATCGATCCCTGCCAGCCGGCCCAAATGAAGGTAGGCCGCAGCCATCGCTGCTCCGGTATTCCCGGCGGCCACCACAGCATCGGCTTGGTTGGAGCGCACCTGTTGCATTGAGACGTTGATGGAGGCTTTGGGCTTTTTGCGTACCATCAACGGCTCTTCCGCCATGCCCACATCGTCCTCGGCAGGCACGATGGTGATCCCAGCAGGCAAGGGCTGAGGCAAAAAGGGCTTGAGGGACTCTGGACGACCGACCAGCGCAATCCCGACCCGCAGATGCCGATGGGCCAGCAAGGCGCCCTTGATGATCTCTTCGGGAGCGTAGTCGCCCCCCATCGCATCAACCGCAATTCGCACAAGCTGACCTCACACTGGAATATCCTCGGCAACTGCAAGTCAAGCGTCAGGGAAAGTGCAGCGACCTCTGCAGTCCCCCTGCCGGAAAATTGGGAGCCTTAATGGCTGCAGGATGCTACCGAATTGTACCAAAAAACTGGATCTAAAGCCCCGCCCTACCGCTACGCAGTTCCTCGTAAGTGCTGTCGTAGAACCAGAAACCAGAATCCTTGCCCTCTAGAGCGGGGGGTATGTCAACAGATTTGTTTTCCTCAATCAAGGCCGTAGGTTCCGCACCGAGCCCGAAGGGATCCGTTTGCGCTGCTTCTTCCCCACCCTGCATAGGAAACGTGGACTTCCTCACGCCTGCGTGAGGGCAGCCAAGAGAGAGCGTACCTGTTGGACGTGGGCGTGTGCAGTGGAGTTTCTGGCCTGGTGTTGGCCCAGCTCCGTCTCCAACTGCGCCAATTCTCCTGCCAACGCTGCCCACCGATCCCGCTCTGGGTAGAGGGTGGCCTGCAGGTGATTCAGGCGACCCCAGGTTTCTGCCATGGCCTGGGCGCGCGCCCGCAGGGATCCCTCCTCTTGCTCCAGTTGTTGCCACTGCTGCTCCAACTCTTGCCGTTGGCGGGCAAGCTGCTCCTGCTGAGAAGGCAAGGACGATTCCAGTTGTTGAATGAGGGTTTGCAGACGACCTTTTTCTTGGAGAAGATCCTGCTTCTGGCTGCCGATCTGATCCAGAATCGGGCCAATATCGACCAAGGTAGGGGCGGCAGCGGCCTGCCCTTGAAGCTGGCTGAGGCGGGCCTCTTGGCGGGTCAACTCTTCGTATTCCCGCTGTAGGTTTTTCTCCTGAGGCAGCAGAGCTTCTTCGAGGGCGCTGCAAGCAGACTGAGCGTAGTCAATATCCATTTCGATATCGAACCGCTCTTCGGGAGAGGCAGTGGCCAAACGCTCTTGCAGCTCCCGTAGGGCTTGGCGATTTTGCTCCAGCTCGGCCCGCTGCTGGCTAACTTGGGCCGCCCGCTGCTCGTAATCCCGGCGCAGTTGGCTGACCAAAGCCGCCAGCTCCTCGACCGAGATGGGAGGATCCGCGGATCCTGCCCTGCCGTCGTGATGGGCGATGATGAAGTCGTACTCTTGAACCAGGCGATACGTCTGTTGCTGGAGAGTTTCCTGCAAATGCAGGTGGCGGGTGATCTGTTGCAGTTGTTCTTGATAGGCTCGCAGGGATCCCTGCCGAGTTTGCCATTCTGCTTGGCTGTGCTCCAGGGATTGTCGGGATCCCCACCAAGCGGCGCGGCGTTCTTGCCAAGCGCGGTAGTCCCGATCCAGCTCGTCTTGCCGGATCTGGGCCTGCTGACGTTCTGCTTCCAGTTGGGCAATCTGTTGATTCAAGTGCTCCTGCTGCTGCTGAATGTGGCTTTTCAAGCTCTGCAGAAGCGCCAAGGGATCCCCAGCCGGATGTAGAGTCTCCTGGAGCTGCTGCACCAAAGCCTGTAGCTGCGCTGCTTCTGCTTCCCCCAATCGGCTGGAGCGAGCTTCTTGCAATTGAGCTTCCAACTCTTGCCGCTGTCGATTCAGAGCTTCCCGCTGTTCTCCGATCAGCCGCTGTTGTTCGGCCAAGTAAGCTTGCTGGGCTGCCAGCTCCTCTTTGAGGCTGTCCAGGAGTTTGCGATCTTCCTCTACGGCTTTGTATTGCTCGTACAGCCGCTGCACCTCTTCTTCTTGGGCTGCCAGATCCATCTCGCGGCGTTTAAGCTCATGGGCCTGAAAGGTGAGGGACTGTTTCCAAACCTCGATCTCCTCTTCCTGGCTGCGGGCTTTGAGCTGAAGTTGGCTGAAGTTTTGCAGGTAAGTCACCAGTTGGCGAGCAGCTTCGCTGATGCGGGCGACCTGACGGCTGCCGGAGATTTCCGCCAGCACCAATGACCCATCCTTGAAGCGCCCAGCCTCCTGGGCGATGCGGCCTTCCAAAGTAATGGATTCTTCGTTCACGGCCACCCAGGTATTGTCCTGCTGCTGCTTGGCCAGCAATTGCAGAGACGACTTGGCAAATCCAATCGGCTTGGATAGCTCTGCTAGGTACAGCACGCCTGAACTCCTTCAAAACAGCATGGACAACGCCAATCCCAAACCCTAACCCCACCGAGCCCTCGCCCCTGGCTGGGGAACAATGAACGGCTGCCGGAGTAGGGCTCCCCAAGGCGCAAAAGATGGCATCAGACTCTATACCTTACCGCTCTAGACTCAACCATAGGCTAAAAAAAGCACCTTCGCCAGATGAGTTTTGGGGATGTCCGGGGTAGCTATTCAAACCGGTGGCGGAGCACTAAGGTAGTCTAGGGTGTGGTGTAGGGTTCTGCTCAGGGTTTGTATGGAGCTGCAAGGTGAGCCGCTTTCTGTTCGTCGGCGTTCTCCTGCCCCGCCGGTGGTCGTAGCCTCTCAGGTGTACCAGACAACAGCGCCGGAAGCCAAACCGCGCCACATTTTGGAAGAGATCGTCTGGCACAAAGAACAGGAGGTGGAGCGGCAACGGGAGCAGCTTCCCCTGAAGCAATTGCAACGGCAACTGGATCAGGCTCCGCCGGTGCGGGATTTTGTGGCGGCCCTCACCCAGTCGCCTCACCCTATCTCTGTGATTGCCGAGGTCAAAAAAGCCTCCCCCAGCCGCGGCGTTCTCCGGGATCCCTTTGACCCGGTGGCCATTGCCCAGAGCTATGAGGCCGGTGGGGCCAGTTGTCTCTCGGTGCTGACGGATGAGCGGTTCTTTCAGGGCAGTGGCGAGTATCTGCGGCAGATCCGTCAAGCGGCAGGGATCCCCATCCTGTGCAAGGAGTTCATTCTCTACCCCTACCAAATCCTCTGGGCCCGCGCCTTGGGGGCGGATGCGGTGCTCTTGATTGCCGCCATTCTCTCCGATGCGGATTTGGGCTACTTTCTCAAGCTGATTCGGCAATTGGGCATGGCGGCTCTGCTGGAGGTGCACACCTCCCAAGAGTTGCAGCGGGTGCTGCGTTTGCCCCAACTGCAAGAGTCCAGAGGGCAGGTGCTCATTGGCATCAACAATCGCGATCTGAGAACCTTTACGGTGGACTTGAACACAACGCGCGACCTGTTGGCCGCCCACTCGGATCTCCTCGGCGAGCTGCCCATTGTCAGCGAGTCCGGCATCCATACCCCTGCCGATTTGCAGCAGTTGCGGGCCTGGGGGGTGCGCTCTGTGCTCGTGGGGGAAGCTCTGGTGAGACAGCCGGATCCCGGCCAAGCTGTGCGCCACCTGTTGTCATCTCAGTGAATGAGAACCCTCCATCATATGGATCTCTGTTAAGAACAATGGATCTCTAAGGATTGCTCAGACCGATGAAACGTATTCCTGTGCCGGCTCACATCCACTACGAATTTCTGCTGCGGGTGTTGGAGCGGCAAACCTTTCCGGCAGTGGAAGAACAGGATTTTGGCAACCGAGGCCGCACGCAAGAGCTGATCAACTCCCTGCGCAAAGCCCTCACCCAACAGGTGCAACTGGAAGAAGACTGGCGACAGCGGGGCTATCAGGTGGACTACCGCTGGAATATGGACGAGCCTCAGACTCCCCCTTGACCTTCCAGTCCACTGTAAGGTTTAGCATCCTTTCAGTGGCATTGGGTTGGGGAGGTTTCCCAAGATGCAGGTTGTTTTGACAGTGCCCAAGCTGGCCTGTGCGGCCTGTATAGACACCATTGCGCAAGCGGTGCGGCAACTGGATCCCCAGGCCCAGGTGGAAGGGGATCCCAAAACCAAACAGGTGCGGATTACTTCTGGGCGGTCTGTGAGCGATTTGCGGCAGGCCCTCACCCAGGTGGGATATCCCCCGGCCTAGTCAATTTTGGGCCGGGAACGGTCGGGCGTCTGTTTTGAATTTCTGTACAGATGGCTGCCTTCGCCCTGCCCAGGGTGGAGAGTAGCTGTCGTTTCATCAACAAGGTGTTGCCATGTCTGCCCATAAAGGGTCATCGGGTGCACTATCGGCCTCTGCGCCTTCTCCTGAGGGCACCTGGCAGTTGGCCTTACAAGGGATGAGCTGTGCCTCCTGCGCCCGCAGCATCGAACAGGCCCTCACTCAGGTGCAGGGAGTATCCTCCGGATCCGTGAATTTTGCCAGTGAGCAGGCCACCGTCAAAGGGGATCCCCGGCTGGTGGATCCGCAGGCGTTGATTCGGGCGGTGGAGCGGGTGGGGTATCGGGCGCGCCTCATCCAAGAGGATTGGCAACTGGACGATCCGACAGACCCAGAGCGGATCGCCCAACGGGCCGCAGAACGGGAATTGAAGCTGAAGGTGGCGATGGGGGTGGGCATCAGCACGGTGCTGGTGATCGGATCCCTGCCGATGATGCTGGGAATGGAAATCCCGGGCTTTCCCATGTGGCTGCACAATCCTGGGTTGCAGTTGCTGCTGACGGCTCCGGTGCAGTTTTGGGTGGGCAGGCATTTTTACCGGGGAGCCTGGGCTGCTTGGCAACGGCGTTCAGCGGATATGAACACGCTGGTGGCCTTGGGGACGAGCGCGGCTTTTTTCTATTCTGTTTTCCCAACGGTTTTCCCCGACTATTTTCACCGGCAAGGACTGCACCCGGATGTCTATTATGAGGTGTCGGCGGTGGTCACCACCCTGATTCTGGTGGGCAAGTGGATGGAGCAACGGGCTAAGGGGCAAACCTCCGAAGCCATTCGCAAGCTGATCGGGCTGCAACCGAAAACGGCAAGGGTAATTCGCCATGGGGTGGAGCAGGATATTCCGATTCGGGAAGTGCAGGTGGGGGATCGGATCCGAGTGCGCCCCGGAGAGAAGGTGCCGGTGGATGGGGTCATTCTAGAGGGATCCTCCAGCCTCGACGAGTCGATGGTGACCGGCGAGAGCCTGCCTGTACTCAAGTCGGCGGGGGATGAGGTGATTGGGGCAACGCTGAATCAGACGGGCAGCTTTGTGATGGAGGCGCGGCGGGTGGGCAAAGACACGGTTCTGGCCCAGATCGTGCGCCTGGTGCAGGAAGCCCAGGGATCCAAAGCTCCGATTCAACAGTTGGCGGATCGGGTCACCTCCTGGTTTGTGCCGGCGGTGATTGGGGTGGCAGTTCTAACTTTTGTGCTCTGGTGGGTGCTGGCCGATAACCCGACACTGGCCTTGGTGAACACGATTGGGGTGCTGATCATCGCTTGCCCTTGCGCGCTGGGGTTGGCAACCCCCACCTCGATCCTGGTGGCCACGGGACGAGGGGCAGAATTGGGGATCCTGGTGAAAAGTGCCGACAGCCTGGAATTGGCCCATGACTTGCGCACGGTGGTCTTGGACAAAACTGGCACCCTGACTGAAGGTCGCCCTACCGTCACCGATATTTGGGCTAATGGCTCCTCTCCCCTGACGGTGTTGCGCCTGGCAGCGGCAGTGGAGCGGCACTCGGAACACCCTTTGGCCCAGGCGGTGGTGCAGAAAGCCGAAGCCGAAAAAATTGTGATCCCTCCTGCCTGGCACTTTCAGGCAAGGGTAGGCAGTGGGGCAGAAGCTTGGGTGGAAGATCAGTGGATTCGCATCGGTCGGCTGAGCTGGCTACAGGAGATGGGGATCCCTTGGGATCCCTCTTGGTCAGAGCGGGTTCAGACCTGGGAAAGCCAGGGCAAAACGGTGATCGGCGTAGCGCAATCCCAGAGTCTGGTGGGGCTGTTGGCCATTGCCGATCCGCTCAAACCCACCTCTCCTGAGGCAGTGCAACAGCTGCAACAGATGGGTCTAGAGGTGATCCTGCTGACCGGGGATAACCCCACCACGGCCCAAGCGGTTGCTCGGCAAGCAGGCATTCAGCGGGTAATTGCCCAAGTCCGTCCGGATCAGAAGGCAGCTTACATACGCAGCCTAAGACAACCTCGACACCGGGTGGCGATGGTGGGAGATGGCATTAACGATGCTCCGGCTCTGGCAGAAGCCGATGTGGGGATCGCCATTGGTACAGGTACGGATGTGGCGATGGCCGCCAGCGATATTACCCTCATGTCGGGGGATCTGCGCGGAGTCGCCACAGCCATTCAACTCAGCCGGGCCACCCTCAACAACATCCGCCAGAACCTCTTCTTCGCCTTTATCTACAATACGCTGGGGATCCCGATTGCCGCTGGGGCGCTCTATCCCTTTACAGGCTGGTTGCTCAACCCTATGCTGGCGGGGGCAGCCATGGCCCTGAGTTCCATTTCGGTGGTCGCCAATGCCCTGCGCCTGCGACACTTTCAGCCCCCCAGACCAGCGGGCCGGCGTTAGGCCCTCTCCCAGGGGCAAGGGGGATTAGCGCGGCAACAGTTTTGCTGCCCTTTGAGCATGAGTCTGCCGTACCGCTCATGCCTCAGGGCTATCTTCTGGCAGACAAGAACATCCCCCCCGGGAGCTTGGTGAATGGCAAGAGGCAAGCTAACCTAAAAAGCTCAGGCAGACTGGGGAAAGCGCGGTGCAAGTCCGCCACTGTGACGCAACTGTGATGGGATCCCTCCCTCAGCCAGAACACCCACCTGCCGTTGTCCTGTACCCCTTGCGATTCACAAGGAACGGAGTTTTTTGTGTTGAATACCCTCAGTGTTTCCCCTCCCCTTTCGGTTGGGCAGCTTGCTTCTCCTTCATTGCCCCTATTGCTTATCGGCCACGGATCCCGCGACCCTGAAGGGCGGCAAGCCTTTCTGGAGTTGGCCCAAGTCTACCAATCCCTCACTCCCCATCGACCGGTGATCCCTTGCTTTCTGGAGCTGACCCAGCCAACCATTGCCCAGGGGGTAGAGCAGTGCTTGGCCCAAGGGTGGCAGGAGATCGTGGCCCTGCCGCTGTTGCTGTTTGGGGCCCGCCACAACAAGTTCGATGTGACGATGGAACTGGATCGCCTGCAGGCCCTCTATCCCCAGTTGCGCATTCGTTACGGTGGGCCGCTGGGGATCCGCATCGAGATCCTGCAACTGCTGCGAGACCGATTGGCCGCTTTGATGGCCGCCCAACCGCAGCGGATCCCAGAGGCAGAAACCGTGCTCCTATTTGTGGGTCGCGGCTCCAGCGATCCTGAGGCCAATGCCGAAGCCTGTAAACTGGCTCGGCTGCTTTGGGAAGGATCCGGGTTTGCCGCTGTGGAGACCTGCTTTATCGGCATTACCCATCCCCGCCTGCCTGTGGGGTTGGAGCGGGCCTCGTCCTGGCAGCCGCGTCGGGTGATCGTGCTGCCCTACTTTCTGTTTACGGGGGTGTTGGTGAAAAAAATCGAGGCGGCAGTGGAGAAACAACGACAACGACAGCCGGAAATCGACTGGCTGATGCTGCCGGAATTGGGCCTTGTGGATACGGTGCTGCACAGCCTGCAGCAACTGGAGCAGGAAGCCCTACAGGGCCAAACCCAAATGAACTGCCACCTGTGCAAGTTTCGCCTGGCCGTGAGCGCAGAGGTTGGAGCTGGATCCAGCCATCACCACCCTCACGAGCATCATGACCACCATCACGGGCACGGATCCCATCACCATCCTCATTCCCACCCTCACCACGACCACGGCCATACCCACGCAGCGGCTGGGGATCCCTGGGCCCAATTAGAGGGCTACCACCAACGGGCATGGCAGGTGCCCTAAGAGGGAAACAGAGGCTGCTGGCGGGATAAACTGAGTGCAGACAGGCCATTTTTGAACCTGGTTTTCCCGCTCTAGCGGTTGTGATGACGAAAAAACGATGATGCTCTCCCGCTCCTCTTGGGTTTCAGGTGCCGCTGCTGCGGGGAGCGGGATCTTTGTTTTCGCTCTGGTGGTGGGGCTGTTGGATCAGATCCTGCCCACCCTGCCCAAGGTTTCCCTCTCCCTGGCCGGGATCCCTGGGATCCTGGCTGGAATTGGGTCTGCCTATGGGGTTTGGCAGGTGGTTCAGATGGGTCTGCAGTCGGGCTCCTGGACTGATTTTCGGGCCTCGCTGGTAGCGGCTCTGTCTCCCTTTGATCCCGCCGATTATGGCGGCAACCCTCGGCAACCCGAGGAGGATTCTCTCCCTTTGCAGTCGGTTGACGAGGATCCTCAAACCCAGATCCGCGATCGACAAATTCTTGATCAAGCTGAGCAGCAGACGGAAACTGAAACCGAAGTAAGCGAACACACTCAAGTAAGACTGCAGGGCGAGCAGCACCAGGATCAAGCTTCGCAGGCCAAGGCCCAACAGTTGCAGCCCCTACAAGAATTGTCATCACCTTCTTCCCCAAGCCCTGAGTCGGCAAAACCCACACCAGAGCCAGAGCTCAACCAAAAACTTCGCCAACTCCAGATGCAGGTCGCCACTCTGAAAATAGAACTGGAACTCCAAGAAATCCAACTGCAGCAGTTGGAGGTGAGGCGGACTCGGCTTCAGCAGCAGAAGCAGAAACTCAAGCACGTTCTGCGTCGCACGGCGTCCGAAAATCAAAGGCTGCGCTTCTTACAGGAGCAAAAAGCCCGGCAACTGGAGCAAACTCAGCAAGAGCTGCAAGCTTTGCGGGAGTCCTACCGCGCCTTGCAAGTTCTCCAGGAAATAGGCTTCACCCTAACCCAAAACCTATCTCACAAAATAGCCGAAACGGAACCCTCTAAGCCCTCCGGCTAGCCGAAGTCTCAACTCACCCGTTTCAGGACAAATACACTCCCCTCGCTGCCCCGGCCCAGCCGCAAGTCTTCATCCAAATAGGTGATATCCAGCCAGCCCGTTGGCTCGCGGCGGCGAATATCGATTTGAATAGCCGGGATCCGCTCCGGAGCCCGCTCGAGCAAATAGAGAAAACTCTCGATCTCGTAGCTCATCAAAGCTTGGGATCCGAACACCAATCGCTCGAAAATCACCCTCACCCGACGCTCCGATTCGGGGTAAAAGCGTGCCGATACCGCCAAGATTCCCCGTGGCACCCAAGCCCCCAGCCAGCCGGATCCCTGGATCTCCGCCACGTTGAAGACCCGTCCAGCCTTGGCCCGAATACACTGGTAGATCTCGCCGGTGGTCAAAAAAGGCAACTGTGCCAGCCGCAGCAGAGCTGTGCTCGTGGTAAATAGGGTGAGCCAGTTCCCCTCCAACCCTTCAGGAGCCGATGTTGGCTTGGGGGTGGGGTTGAGCGCTTCTAGGACGGCAATTTGAGACAAAATCTGGGCTTTTTGGTCAGGGGAAACTTTCCGGCCCCGGTCGGTCGCCTCCAGTAGGTGCAGCAGAGCCGATTTTTGCTGAGCCAGGACCTCAGACATGGGCACACTCCGAAGGCACTGACCCTATTTTAGAGAACGCGGGATCCCTCTGCCCTTAACCGTCTTCTCCCACCAGTTTCAGGTTCAGATCTGCCACCTGCTCATACCCTAGCCCGGCCCGCACCACCAGCGGCTCGGATCCGGTCAAATCGATTACCGTAGAGACCTTGGCCCGGCGGGGGGCATCGTCATCCAGCACCAGATCCACCTGTTTTTCCAACTGCCGCATCTCTTCAGCCGCAAAGATCCCACCCTCATCCCAGGGATCGCTCTCCCATTCCCAGGTTTGCCCAAAACTTAAGCCCAGGGATCCGACGGGATCCCCCCCCAGCTTGGCAGAGGTCGAGACAATTGGATTGCCCAACTCTTCCAGCAAAGCCTGACAAATGGCAGAATTGGGCACCCGGATGCCGGTGGTTTTCCGCTTGGGATCCATCACCAACTTGGGCACCAGCTTGTTTGCTGGCAACAGAAACGTAAACGGGCCGGGGATCAGCCGCCGCATCAGTCGATAGGCTGAATCGGTGACCTGGGCATACTGGGCAATGCGCGAGAGAGAAGGACACAAGAAGGTGAGGGGTTTATCGTTGGAGAGGTGCTTGATGCGGCGTACCCGCTCCACTGCTTGTTTATGGGTCGCGTCGCAGCCAATGGCGTAAACCGTATCGGTGGGGTAGAGCATCACCGCCCCCTCCCGCAAAGCCGCTGCGATCCGCCGGATGGAACGGGTCTGGGGCTGTTGAGGATGCAGCTTAAAATACTCGGCCATCGGGCAGGTGGAAAGAGGTCAAGACTCGGAGCAGCTCCCCCCCAAAGGGTTTTCCACAAGAGGGCGGGGGGTCGGTGGCACCGACACCGGCAGGGATCCCTGAGATTCGGGCCAGTCCTTCAGTTGTTGCATCAGGGCTTGGATGTGCAGACGGGGCAGATAGGGCCAGTCGCCCGCTTCTTCCAAATCTTGAAGCACCCGATACAGAGCTTGACGGGTATTGGGCAAAGACTCCCGAAAGGCACCTTCCAGGATCGCGCGGTGCAACTCCTCCAGCAGCCGCAGGAGCATCAGCAGCTCCACACACGCTCCCGCCCTCGCCTGAGCCGCCTGTTCAACAGCCAACATGATCTGACGCAAATCCGGTGGCAGATCCTCCGCCGAGATATACATAGCCACTCGTCTCTGGGTTCTGGGAAGGCAGGGGCTTTCCCATTCTAAGATTCTTCTGCCCTAGGACTGGATGGATTTTGCCCCCACAAGATCCAACTCCGCAGGCTGTTGGGATCCCCGACCCAGGCACTGCCACACCCGCTGCAAGAGGGCATCCAGCCCCTGCTTGGCAATCGCAGAAATGGTCACCACCGAAGTGCCGGCAGCAGCAGACAGCCTCTGGGCGCGCTCGGCAACCTGCTGGGGATCCAGAACATCGATCTTGTTCAAAACCAGGATTTGTGGCTTATCGATTAACCCGTGGCCGTAGGCGCGCAGCTCCTGCTGAATAACCTGGTAATCCTTGACGGGATCCGCCGCCGTGCCATCCACCAAATGAATCAGTACCCTGGTGCGCTCCACATGGCGCAAAAACTCGTGGCCCAGCCCCACCCCCAAGTGCGCCCCCTCGATCAGCCCCGGAATATCGGCAAACACCACCCCATCTCCCGATGGATGGGGCACCACCCCCAAATTGGGCTGCAGCGTGGTGAAGGGGTAGTCGGCAATCTTGGGCCGGGCAGAGGAGACCACCGAAATCAGAGTGGACTTGCCCGCATTGGGCAGGCCGACAATGCCCACCTCGGCAATCAACTTCAGCTCCAGGCGCAGGCGCACCCGTTCTCCTGCTTCGCCCTTGGTGAATTGGCGGGGGGCACGATTGTGGTTGCTCAAAAAATGGGCATTGCCCAAGCCGCCTTTGCCCCCACGGGCTACCAGCAATTGATCCCCTTTGCCCACCAGATCGCCCAACAATTCCCCAGTCTCCGCATTGAACACCACAGTACCGCAGGGCACCCGCACCAGCCGATCCGCACCACTGGCCCCGCTGCGATGGTTGGGCCCCCCTTTGGCCCCGTGTTCCGCTTTGATCACCGGTTGAAAGCGAAAATCCAACAGAGTTTGCAGGCCGGGATCGGCCACCAAGATCACCGAGCCGCCCCGCCCGCCATTGCCGCCGGATGGCCCCCCAGCCGGCACATACTTCTCACGGCGGAAGGCAACGATGCCATCCCCGCCATTCCCCCCTTGCACTTCAATTTCGGCTTGGTCGATAAAGTGCAATCGTTCTTCTCCCAAATCTTCTATCTTCCAGCTTGGCAAGATCCCCGGAAAACTTGCCACAAAAGACGCTCCTCTAAGCTACGATGGTATTTCCCAGCCACATCCCCCACAGGTGGGAAAGTGGGAGAGTGAATGCACTCTCATCTGGGATTCTGCTAAACTCAACTGGCCTTCTACCCTTTATCCCGCGCAACTGATCAGTTACTGCACCCCTATGAGTCGATTCACCGCTGCCGATGTAGGTTTTACCACTGAGGACTTTGCCGCCCTCCTGGATAAGTACGACTATCACTTCAGCCCTGGCGAAATTGTGGCGGGTACAGTCTTCTCGGTGGAGCCACGCGGTGCCTTGATCGATATCGGGGCCAAAACGGCTGCCTTTCTGCCACTCCAGGAGATGTCGATTAGCCGCCTGGAAGACCCGCACGAGATGCTGCAGCCCGGAGAAACCCGCGAGTTTTTTATCCTCACCGAAGAAAACGAAGAGGGACAACTCACTCTTTCCATCCGTCGCATCGAGTACATGCGGGCCTGGGAACGGGTACGGCAGCTCCAGAAAGAAGATGCCACCGTTCGCTCAACCATTTTTGCCACCAACCGAGGTGGAGCCCTGGTGCGGATTGAGGGGCTGCGGGGCTTTATCCCCGGATCCCACATCAGCAGCCGCAAGCCAAAAGAAGAGCTGGTGGGCGAAGAGCTGCCCCTGAAGTTTCTGGAGGTGGACGAAGACCGCAACCGCTTGGTGTTGAGCCATCGCCGCGCCTTGGTGGAGCGGAAGATGAACAAGCTGGAAGTGGGCGAGGTGGTGGTCGGCACGGTGCGGGGCATCAAGCCCTATGGTGCCTTCATCGATATTGGCGGCGTCTCCGGCCTGCTGCACATTTCCGAGATCTCCCACGATCATGTCGATACGCCCCACAGCGTCTTCAACGTCAACGACGAAGTGAAGGTGATGATCATCGATCTGGATGCGGAGCGGGGGCGGATCTCGCTGTCCACCAAGCAACTGGAGCCCAATCCCGGCGACATGATTCGGGATCCCAAGCTGGTTTACGAGAAGGCTGAGGAAATGGCAGCCAAGTACCGTGAGCAACTGCTGGCCGCTAAGCAAGGACAAGCGGCAGAGACCCCACCGGAAGTGGTGGAAGAGGAGCTGGAATACGCGGCGACGGCTGTGGAATGAGGGCAAGCTTGGCGCCATCTCTGCCTGCGATGAGACTGAGGTTAGGAGCCTTCAGCTCCGTTGGCGTGGGTGGCTCGTGGGAGCGGGGCAGCCCAGGCTCCTAGGGAGACGGGTACTGCTGCTGTGGCGAAGTAGGCCGACGGCGCTCACGCAGGGCTGCAAACCTGCGCCAGTAACGGGAATCCCCCGCTCCCGAGCTTGAGGAGCCGGTCAAAGACTGTAGATCTGCCCATCCATGAGCAGATGGGTGATGCCTTTCTTTTGCAGTTGGGTGCGCACAATCTCCAGAATGTAGCCGGGAAACTGGATTACCCGGTAGGGTGGGTAGGTGTTGCTGCCCCGACGGCTCATTTCGGAAAAGCGGCGGGCCACCTTGTGGTTGTCGAAAATGGGCAGCGTATTGGCGTTATCCATCCCTTCGATGGGCAGGGATCCCGAGCCAAAGAATTCTTTGAGAGGGCGGGTGGTCAGTTCTTGGTAGCGGTCAACAACGACATAGCAGGTTTCCGGTAGGGTGAGCTCTTCCAGGGGTAATACCTGAATTTGATAGCTGGGATCGGTGAGGGGATCCTCTTCTGGCCCATCTTCATCTTCTAGGAGATAGTCAGGGTCGTCCTCATCTTCGTCCTCGTCTTCAAGGTCACGGTCTTCTTCGGTCTCTTCCTCCACATCCTCCAGATCTTCCCGAAGCCCAGCCGCCAACGGCAGTTCTTCTGGGGGCAGTTTTGGCAGAGACTCTGTTCCAGCGGTGTTATCCTCGCCTTCGTCGTTTGCGTTCGGCTGCAGCGAGGGAGATGAAAAAGGCAGCTCCGGCTCCAGCGGCAAGATCTGCTGCTCCAAGGCTGGGATCCCGCCAACAACAGCTTTTTCCCCCATGTCTTTGCGGCGGGCAGCCGAGCGTTTGAGATGGATCAACCGCTGGTACTCATCGGCGGCGATATTTTCCTTCAACACGCGGGTGATGGTGGTGATGCTCACCTGAAATTGCTCCGCCAATTCGACGGCGGTCGCTGCTGAGCCGCGGTAGGCGCTAACAATTTGCTGTTGTTCTTGCTCTGAAAGTTTGCTGCGAGCCATCCCAGATCACCCAATCCAAAAACCGAAAAAACTGAAGAGGATCCTTAGCCAGCGGCGGTTGCCCCGCACACCCGGCTGAGGCCGGCAGCCAGCTGTTCCGGCTCCAGCCCTTTGCCAATCAACACAATTTTGGACAAGCGGGGCTCATCGGGATCCCAGTCCCGTTCCAGAAAAAGGGTTTGCCGCTGGCCCACTTGATGGAAGATAACCCGCTGCGGCTCATCCAGAACCGACAGCACCCCCTTGGCGCGAAAAACGGTCTCGGACAAGTCTTGTAGCCAATCGCGAAAGGCCCCCAAATCCAGCGGCTGCTGCAGTTGAAAGCTCACCGATTGGATCCCGTCCTCCTCCAGGTGATGGCTGGGGTGGGCCTCAGTCCCCGAATCGGGGAGCCTGGGATCCCACAATTCCGGACGAAAGGCATGCACATCCAAGATGCGGGCCAAGGGCACCTGGGCATGGGTGGTGAGCAGGCAAGGGGCATCGGGGTTGTAGCGGCGCAGATCCAGAAGGATCCGCTCTCGTTCGGCTTCGCCGATTAAGTCCACCTTGTTGAGCAACACAATGTCGGCACTGCTGATCTGGTGGGCAGCAGTTTGCGAGCGCCGGAAATTCTGCCAGTATTCGGCCCCATCCACCAACGTCACCACACCATCCAGGCGCAACTCCTCATGAAAAGTCCTCTGCACAAATAGCTCCGTCACCTGCCTGGGATCCGCTACCCCACTGGTTTCCACCACCAGGTAATCCAACGCCTGGGCACGCTGCAGCAGCTCTCGGGCTGCCTGTTCAAAATCTTCTCGCACCGTGCAACAAAGGCAACCATTGCTGAGCTGCATCAGCCCCTCTTCGGGCAGATTGATCAGCTCTCCATCGATGGAAATTTCGCCAAACTCGTTGAGGATCACTCCAATGCGCAACCCATGCTCCTCCTCCAAGATGCGCTTGAGTAGGGTAGTCTTACCACTGCCCAAAAAGCCCGTCAAGAGGGTAACCGGAAGCTGAGTTTTCATTGCCAATTCGGTCTACAACCAACAAATCCTCTCTAGTTCCCCACAGGCTTTACCAAGAAAACTGGGTTTAAAGCCCCGCCCTTCCAGGGCAGCTTTGTACTACTTTATACGTTTGTTATAGTTATATGTGTTTGTTAGCAGGGGCAGGGTAGTCAACTGCTCTCGCCTACGGCGGCGCGGAGCGCTATAAAAACCCGACAGTCTCGCGACTGGATCCAACCTAAACTAAATAGGTTTTAGTGCTATCGCAGAACCAGGAACCAGAATCCCTTTCCTTCGGGCAGGGGGGATATCAACAGCTTAGCCTTAGACTTACAGTCATTTCGATTCAAACTAGGACACTTTGCCCACACCTAAACCGTTGGTCGCGTCGTCGCGTCAGCGTTGCGAAGCAATATAGGGGGCCAGAAGGCTTTTCTCAGTAGCTCAGGTTCCCCATCTTAACCTGAAACAACCATAATTTTGGATTCCACCCAATGGCAAGTCC
Organism: Thermostichus sp. MS-CIW-37; assembly: GCF_054060065.1. Classification (NCBI taxonomy): domain Bacteria; kingdom Bacillati; phylum Cyanobacteriota; class Cyanophyceae; order Thermostichales; family Thermostichaceae; genus Thermostichus; species Thermostichus sp. MS-CIW-37. The sequence continues at coordinate 231,841 of NZ_JBSSCV010000001.1, forward strand.
AACAGAAGGATCGGCAGCTCAGCAAACGTCGGCGCCACTTCTCTGGGTGAAAGCCTCAACCACTCCCCTTGCCGAATGCAGACTGCTAACCCCGTTCGGATTTTGGGGATCCCTGTAGGCGGAGCAACTCGATGGGTAGGCCATCGGGATCGGCAATGAAGGCCACCTCGTAGATTTGATTGCCGATTTGCTGCTGCTGGGGCGGGAGCAGCAGGGTGAACGGCACTTGCGCCTGCAGATGCTCCAAATAAGCGGCCAAGGATTCCCATGCAGGCTCGATCTCCAAAGCGGGATGGTAGTAGCCCACATAGTGGGGATCCCCAAAGGGATCCGGGGCAGGATGGGGCTGCGGCACTTGCATCAGCTCCAAACGCCCCCAGGGGCCGCGCATCCAGCAGGCCAGCGTGATCCCGGCAGTAAAGCGTTCTTCCACCGCAAAGCCCAGCCCCTCGTAAAAAGCGATGGAGCGGAAGATATCGGCGGTGCGAATGGAAAAATGGTGTAGTTTCATCGTCCTGCAAAGCAGCCAGATGGGGCCAGACCGCTCGGATCATCGCCGATGACGGCTGGTCAAGCGCAGACAGACTTGCTACGCTCCAGAAAAGTAGGCTGTCTATCTTAAGCACCTCTTGCAGTGTATGCTGGCCCGCCCAATCCTTGGGGCGGGAAATGCGACAACCTAAGCCGATTGCTGCCAACCTCAATTATGCCTAAGCTGGTCATTGTCGAATCTCCCACCAAAGCCCGTACCATCCGTGGATTCTTGCCTGCGGGGTACGAAGTTCAGGCCTCGATGGGACATGTGCGGGATCTCCCCGATTCGGCATCTGAAATTCCAGAAGAATTGAAAGGAGAAGAGTGGAGCCGCCTGGGGGTCAATGTCCACGCCGACTTTGAGCCCCTCTACGTCATCCCCAAGGACAAAAGAAAGGTGGTCAAGGAGCTGAAGGAAGCGCTCAAGAAGGCGGACGAGCTGATCCTGGCCACCGACGAAGACCGCGAAGGGGAAAGCATTAGCTGGCACTTGCAGCAGGTGCTGCAACCCAAAGTGCCCACCCGCCGCATGGTGTTCCACGAGATTACCCGCGAGGCCATTCAGGAGGCGCTGCAAAACTGCCGTGAGGTGGATGAACAACTGGTGCGTGCCCAGGAGACCCGCCGCATCTTGGATCGCCTGGTGGGCTATACCCTGTCGCCGCTGCTGTGGAAAAAAATTGCCCCCAAACTCTCGGCAGGACGGGTGCAGTCGGTGGCGGTCAAGCTTTTGGTGGATCGAGAGCGGGAGCGGCGCGCCTTCAGAAAAGCCTCCTACTGGGATCTCAAAGCGGAGCTGCAGCCCAAAACGACCGTCGCCGGCCAGCAGGCTGTCTTTCCAGCAGAGCTGGTGAGCTTGGGTGGCAAACGCCTGGCCAATGGGCAAGACTTCGATCCCAGCACCGGCCAGCTCATTGCCGGGCGGGATGTGGTGTTGTTGGATCAGGCCCAGGCCGAGGCCCTGCGGGATCGCTTGCTGGGAAAAGCCTGGATCGTCAGCTCTGTGGAAGAGCGCCCCTCCACCCGCAAACCTGCCCCTCCCTTTACCACCTCCACCCTGCAGCAGGAGGCCAACCGCAAGCTGCACCTGTCGGCCCAGCAGACGATGCGCATTGCCCAAAAGCTCTACGAAGAGGGCTACATCACCTACATGCGCACCGATTCGGTCCACCTGTCGGAGCAGGCCATCCGCGCTGCCCGCGCCTGCGTGGAGTCGATGTACGGCAGAGAATATCTCAGCCCCGAGCCCCGTCAGTACACCACCAAAACCAAAGGGGCGCAAGAAGCCCACGAGGCCATTCGTCCTGCTGGATCAGAGTTTCGCCTGCCCAGCCAAACCCCCCTCTCCGGCCAGGAGCTGGCCCTCTACGACCTGATCTGGAAGCGCACCGTCGCCAGCCAAATGGCTGAGGCGCGGCAGACCCACACCATCGTACTCATCGCCGTAGACGATGCGGTGTTCCGGGCCAGCGGCAAGCGCATCGATTTTCCCGGCTTTTTCCGCGCCTATGTGGAGGGATCCGACGACCCAGAGGCGGCTTTGGAAGATCGGGAGGTGCATCTGCCTCTGTTGCGGCAGGGGGATCCCCTCCGCTGCCAGAAGCTGGAACCCGTTGCCCACGAAACCCAGCCTCCAGCCCGATATACGGAAGCCTCCTTGGTCAAGGTGTTGGAAAGTGAGGGCATTGGCCGCCCCAGCACCTACGCCACCATCTTGAATACGATCATGAGCCGTGGCTACGTCAGGCCGATGGGAAGTGCCCTCGTGCCCACCTACACGGCTTTTGCAGTCACCGAGCTACTGGAAAAATACTTTCCCAACCTGGTGAATACCCGCTTCACCGCCGAGATGGAGCAAACGCTGGACGACATTGCTTCTGGACAGGCGGAGTGGCTGCCCTATCTGCGCCATTTCTTCTTGGGCGAGCAGGGTCTCGAGGGACAGGTGAAGGCGCGCGAGCTGGAAATTGATTCCGGCCTGGCCCGCTCCATCCATCTGGAGAACCTGCCTGTCAAGATCGGCATTGGCCCCTATGGCCCCTATGTAGCAGTTGAAACTGAGTCTGGAGAGGTGCGCGCCAACTTGCCGGAGGATATTCCCCCCGCCGATCTGAGCCCAGAACACATTGCGGAGCTAATCCAGCGGAAGCAAGAAGGCCCCAAGCCCATTGCCTTTCACCCGGAAACCCAAGAGCCCATCTACGTGATCCCGCAGGGCCCCTATGGCCCCTATGTGCAGTTGGGGGAAGTTTCTGAGGACAACAAAAAACCCAAGCGCACCTCTCTGCCCAAAGGGCTGAAACCGGATCAGGTTACGCCAGAGATCGCCTTGGGGTTGCTGAGCTTGCCCCGCACCTTGGGGGAACACCCGGAATCGGGGAAAAAAGTGCAGGCCGGCATTGGCCGCTTCGGCCCCTACGTGGTCTGCGATGGCGATTTTCGCTCTCTGCCCGCCGATGAGGATGTGCTGACCATCAGCCTGGAGCGGGCGCTGGAGTTGTTGGCCCAGCCCAAGAAAGGCCGTGGGCGCGGCTCTGCCAAGCCCTTGCGGGAGCTGGGATCCCATCCTAAGGATGGTGAGCCGGTCAATCTGCACGACGGCCCCTACGGGCTGTATGTCAAACATGGCAAGGTCAATGCCTCTTTGCCCAAAGGGATCCCTGCCGAAGCGGTTACCCTGGAAATGGCCCTGCAGGTGCTGGCCGAAAAGGAAGGCTCTTCTGCAGAGGTCAAGGGGAAAAGCCGCTCGACCGGCAAAGCGGGCTCCTCGGTCAGTAAAACCCAAGCCAAAACTGCCTCCAGCAGCCCTACAGCCCAGCAGGCCGGAAATGCTGTGCCGCAGAAGCGGCGTAAAGCGCAAACCACTTCCACTGGCAGCGGGATGGCCAAAGAGCCGCAAGCGAATGGGTCAGCTCAGGTTGGATCCCGTCCCACCATTGTGAAGATCACCCCCAAAGCCCCCGCCTGAGGTCAGCTTCTTGGGGTGCGATGGCCCAAGGTCGCCTGCTCAAGGTGGCTCAGGGATCGGCTATGTAGCAGCTTTGCTGACGAAACAACTGCTCCAAGGGCCACAAGCAGCGGCCACAGCGGCTTCCCGATTGGCAATGCACCCGCATCGCTTCTGCAAACGGCAAGGGATCCTGCTGCTGGCGCTTGAGAATCTGGGCATGTTCCAGCTCGCTGCAGTAGCAGTAGGCAGGATGGCGACGATGGGAATGCGCAAGAGACACAGGAGTATTGAAGTCGGGATCAACAACCTTCAGCTCAACGTTATGTTATCACCTGGGTGCCGGGGAAGTAGTGATTGAGGATTTGCGGCGCTGTGTAGCCCTGCTCGGCCAAGCCGCGGGATCCCCACTGACACAGTCCCACCCCATGCCCGGCTCCGCGATAGGTAAAAAGGTACACTTCCTGCTGGCCGGCCTTTGGCTGGAGACGTTCCCACGTGAAGCGGTTGCTGGGGAGGATCCCCCAACCCAGGGTTTGGCCAAGGCGCAGCACAAACTCTTGGCCAGTCAACAGTTGGGATCCAACGCGAATGCGCACAGGGCGACCCCAGGGATCCGACTGCACAATCTCCAGATCGCCGTTGCCCAAGGCTTGCTCCAACTCCCGTCGGCTGAGTCGGACGCTGTGAGGGCCATAGAAAGGAGAGGCACGACACCCGTCACAGATCACCCCTTGTAGGTAGGGGCGGGCGGGTGGGGCAAAAATATCCTGGTTGGCACTGGTGTGACCGCCGCAGGTGGAGTGAAACAGAACCTCTATCGGCTGGCCGGCATGGGTTAGGATCTGCCCTCGGGTTGCCTGCACCGCAGCAGTGGTCGCCGCCGTTTCATAGGCCAGGCCACCATAAAACTGGTGGGCGGTGGAATCCTGCAATAGCCTTATCGAGGTAGAGGGCCATTCTCTTCTGGGGCCGGGGCACAGATGGGGAACGGCCAAGGTACGGGCCAAGATGGCTTGCGCCTGCAAGGCGGCAGCTGGCCAGTCGGCGGGCATTTCGCTGGGCACCAAAGCCAGCAGATAGTCTTCCAACTTCACCCAATTCACCAGATGCAGGCGACCTAAACCCTTGGGACGAATCTGTACCCAGCCCCGATAGCGACGCTCCTCCCCTGCGAGGGAGCGCAGAGCTCCCCCCTGTAGCCAAAGGGATCCCTGGTAGCGACGAGGCTGTCCCGGCCCGGTCAGCAGGAGCTCTTGGCGGCGAACCTGTAACTTCCAGGTGCCTGTTGGAAAAGGCTGCTGATTTAAAACAAAAGGGCCCATCAGCTCCAACTCGACCAAGGGATCCGCACTCCAGCGGCTGAACAGCTCCACGGCCAGCCAATCTCCGCGCCCGGACGTTTGGGCCTGCCGAGAGCCTCCCCAAACAGCCCACAGGGATCCCAGCACCATCGCCCCCAACTGTCGTCGCCGCATAGGCCCCATCCGGGCATCCTCTATCGATAGACCATTCCCCCAGAAATACTGTCAAGATGAGCTGGCCAGCAAAGGATCGTATCCCAGTTGCTGGGTAAGCCGGGCGCGGGCCAATTCCCGATATTCCCAAAAGTGTTCTCCTGCAGCGCAGAGGCCCAAATATAGGTTCAGCAGGCTCGGTTTCTGTCGCCAAATCGTCCATAGCTGCCGCCAAAATTGGGCGCGAATTTCAGGGTGAAGGATCCCTTGCCGCCAGATGAGTTGTAGAAGCAGGTGGATCCCTTTGCGAAGGGGCAGCTTCATCATTTGCCGCCGGCCATCTTTGATGCCGATATTCAGGCATTGTTGCAGGCAGCGAGATAAATATCGCGCAGGATCATACAATTTCCAAAAACTTTCCAGATACTCTCGGGCAATCTCCGATAGAGAACGGGTGGGAATAAAGTTCATCAGTGTATTTTGATCGCCAAACTCAGTCACGCCGATCCCTTCCAGCAACCGTTCCTCTTTCTTCAAGCGATTCCAGAGCTGTGTGTTTGGCAAAGCCTGTAAAATGCCCAGCATTGGCTGAGGAATACCGGTTTGCTCGACAAAAGCCTGAATGCGCTCCCCTGCTCCTGGCCGCTCTCCATCAAAGCCCAGAATAAACCCAGCATAGATCAGCAGTCCAGCCTCGTTGATCTTGCGACAGGCTTCCACCAAAGGGTGACGGGTATTTTGTAGCTTTTGAGTCATCTGTAAGCTGTCTTGGTCTGGAGTCTCAATGCCCAAAAAGACAGCATAGAAACCCGCCTCTACCATTAACCTCATCAGTTCTTCATCTTCGGCCAGGTTAACCGAAGCCTCTGTCATAAAGGTAAATGGGTAATTGCGCTCCTGGCTCCAAGGGATCAGCTCTCGCAAAAATCGCTTGACGTTGCGCTGATTGCCGATAAAGTTGTCGTCTACCACAAATACCGAACCCCGCCAACCCAAGTCATAGAGAGCTTGCAGCTCGGCTAGCATTTGACTTGGCTCTTTGGTTCTCGGCTTGCGTCCGTAAAGAGAGATGATGTCGCAAAACTCGCAATTGAAGGGGCAACCTCGCGAAAATTGGACTGACATCATGAAGTATTGATCCATACGCAGCAGATCAAACCTCGGCAAAGGACTTTGGGTTACGTCCGGCTTTTCGGCGGCCCGAAAAATGCCCGACTCTTGACCTGCTTCTAGGGCCTTGACGAAAGCCGGTATGGTCACTTCCCCTTCGTCCAAAACCAAATAGTGAGCCCCGGATTCCAGGGCGTCTTGCGGCACAGAAGTTGGATAGGGTCCGCCCACCGCTACTTTTTTGCCCAACTGCACCGCTTTGCGAATGAGGGCGTGGAAATCCTGCTTCTGCACCAACATGGCTGACAAGATCACCAGATCGCACCACTGCCAATCGGCTTCTGTTTCATCAGCTACATTGCGATCCACAAAGCGAATCTCCCAGTGTTGGGGTAGCAGAGCAGCAACGGTGATCAAGCCCAGAGGTGGCATTAGCGCTTTTAGCCCCACCATCTCAATGGTGCGATTGTAAGACCAGAATGATTGAGGAAAACGCGGATAGAGCAGCAACGCCTTCATACCAACCAGCTCCTAAATCCCAGCGTAATTGATTTCATCCTCGCCTTTTTCCCATTCGTTTTTATTGATTAGGCAATCCTACAAGTGGCCTTGAATAAAGCTGCTGTAAAAACTTTTCGGTATGCTTACCCGTAGTACCTTCTTTGGGTTAGTAGTTTACAGGTTTTGTGCAGGTTTCCTATGGAGAAGCTTGTGATTCTTGAGCAGCGATTGAGCAGGTAGGGCCAAGAGAGTGCAGTTGCCGATGACTTCAAAGGACGGCTGCCACCGGGTAGCGTATTGACGTTCTCCCAGCCTACTCTTCAGGAAGCCTCTCTGGATGACTATCTAACCAAGGATCTGAGCTGAGCCTTAAAAGTTACTGAATAACTGAATAAAGTGTTGCCGCAATTCTTTCGAGAACAGCAATATCAACCCTGGCCCTTGGCAGCTCCAGACAGAGTCAGTTCTGCACACCTTGCTCGAAAACCTGCTGAACCAAGCCACTGACGATGGAAAGTACAATCGCGCCGATAAACGCCCAGCCGAAATTATCGATGTTGAAAGCATTCCCGGCCAGCTTATCGGCAATGACCAAGCAGATGCCGTTCAAAATTAGCCAAAACAAGCCCAGGGTAAGAATTGTAATCGGCAGGGTGATCAACCGGAGAATCGGCCTGACCAAACCATTGACCAGACCAATGGCCAGAGCCGCCACCAAAGCACCCCCGAATCCAGAGACGTGGATTCCGGGCAAAAGCCAAGCCAGGATCATTACACTCAAGGCTGACATCAGCCAGGTGGCCAAAAGAGTTGCCATGCTCCCTCCTCTGCCCTGATGGGGCCGCGATTTTGCCCTCTATGCTAGCCGATCTGCTCAGGGATCCCTTGCGCAGAAACCTCTCCAGGGCTGTAAGTTTGCAGGGCCAACGCATGAATGCTCCACCCCATCTGTTCGGCTAGGGCAGCATACACCAGGCGATGTCGCTGTAGAGTCGTTTTGCCAACAAACAGAGGCGACACCACTTGAACTCGGTAGTGCCCTCCTGTCCCGCCCCCGTGGCCGATGTGAAGGTGGGACTCATCCTCTACCTGCACATGAAGAGCCTGCAGCTTCTCAGTCAGGTGCTGCCGAAGGTATTCGGGGGTAAGCATGGCAACCCTTCTGGATGAGATGGGATCCCTTAAGGTTGAGCCGTGGCCTTGGCAAAGGCTGCCTCGACCAGCGGACGCAGCTCGTTGCGGGCGTGCATCTCTTGGATGATGTCGCAACCGCCCACAAACTCTCCATCAATATAGATCTGCGGGATAGTAGGCCAGTTGGAAAACTCTTTGATCCCCTGGCGGATCTCGGGATCCTCGAGGACGTTAATCGCCGTGTAGGGGAAGCCCAAACTATCCAGCACACGAACGGCGGCATAGGAAAACCCACATTGGGGCATTTCCGGGGTGCCCTTCATGTAGATGAGCACCTTGTGGGTACGGATTTGTTCACGGATTTTCTCTTCCAAAAGGGGATCCAGCATGGTGTTCAACCACTATAGCGACAACAGCCGATAGGCAAACCGACATCCTATCGAGATCTCATTTTCGTTCACTTCTAACATACTTGGCACTCTCCCCACGGCTAGGCCGAGGGATTCTTTTTCGCAATCACCAGTACCCCCATCATGCCCCACGCTAGGGGGTAGAACTTGGCACTGGCAAACCCTGCCTGCAGGGCCATTTGTCGTTGCTCTTCTCCAGAGGGGAAGCGATCTAGGCTGGGATCGATGTAGGCATATTCGGATCCCAGTCCCAAAGTTTTGGCCTGGGCAACCACCTGAGTGTTCAAGTACCAGCGCTGAAATTGCTCGCAAAGAGGGATCCCTGTGGGGCGGTGAAAATCCAAAATGGCGGCACGACACCCTGGCTTCAGTACTCGCCCAATCTCTCGCAAGGCTTGGGGAATATCGGTTACATTGCGCAAGCCGTAGCCCATGGTAATGGCATCGAAGCTACTGTCGGGAAAAGGTAAGGCCAAGGCATCTCCCAAAACCCACTCCAGGGAGTAGCCAGGGAAGAGCCGGGAGCGACGCCGGGCAATCGCCAGCATGGCGGGAGAGAAATCTAGGCCCACCACATGTCCCCTTCGTCCTACTCGGCGGGCCAACTGCAGAGCCAGATCACCGGTTCCACAGCACAGATCCAGCACATATCCTCCTGAGCTGGCGCCCGACCAACGCACGGCCATACGCTTCCAAACCTGATGGAGGCCCAGGCTCAAGGTTTGGTTGAGGGAGTCATAGTGGGGAGCAATGCGGTCAAAAAGCGCTCGGATTTCCTCAGGCTGTTCAAAGGTTGGGCTAGGCACCTCTTCTCAACTCCACCTCATGTTCCCCGTACAAACTTTGTTGCTCCTGTTGCTCCGCAACGCTACGTGACCGGATCTGTGGTCTGAAGCTAAAGGAAGAGGGGTGTTACGGCGGCACTGGGATCCCACTGGCTCCCACTCGGTGGCGGCGGCTGGGGTAATCAGCCAAACTCAGGGACAGGGATCGGGATCCGGCTAGGCTCGAGGCTGGGATGCGGATGGTTCCCTGGAAGACTTGGCTATTGGGGGGCAGCTCCCCCGGCAAACCCTGGGTGAGCGCGTTGATCGACCGTCCATTGTCGTCAGTAATGTTCAGGAAGCTATAGAGAAAGCGCACCGTCTCTGCCGAGTTGTTTTGCATAGCTACATTCAGAACCACTTGGCTTCCCTCGCGACGAACCGAAAGCACCTGCATAGAGACCTGTCCACTGGCGGCAATTGGTAGGGGGGGCGGAGGTGGTGTGGGCACCGGCGGGGCAGGAACTCCGTCCTGCTGACGCGGACGGGGAGGTGGAGGAGATGGAGTGGCGGGGCGAGGAGTTGGCGACGGGGCCGCCGCCAATTCAGGAGACAATCTGGGGGTGGGTGTTGGAGTGGGAGTTGCAACCGGGGTGGGTGTTGGAGTGGGAGTTGGGGACGGACGAAGGCTGGCTTCGGCTGCTGCAATTACCTCAGCCTCGTTCAGCAAAGGCACAGTACGGGGATCCCGAACTTCGCGGGAAGGAGAAGCCCGACCGGCGCCGGTGACGGGAGAAGAAACCCCCGATAGAGCTCGCTGACCAAATAGGTAGCCCAGACAAGCACTCAACACCGTTGTGAAGAGAAATGCGCTCGTCCAAAACAGCACCCCCGAGAATGTGGAGGCGAACTCCTGAGACGGTTTGGCCGGTCTACGCAAAGGCTGTTAACTCCTGCTGCTGGTTCGCTTACCCGATCATACGAAAGTGACGGAGAAGCTAGGGGTTCTCGACTGGGGCAGAGTTTTTGCGTTGTTGCTCATGGGCCTGTAGCGGGGCGCTGTCTAAGTTGGGCAGCCGCTCCCCCAGCCACCAACCCGGATCTTCCCAGCTCAGGGATCCCAGCCATTTCTCGGCTCGATCTGCCAAGACCAAGCCCAACAAAACGGGAGCAGTGGTGATCCCCAGCGCTAGGCTGAGCCAGAGCGGTTGAGGAGATCGAAAAGAGGCCGAAGCAGCCTTTTGTTCAGGCGGAGATATCGGCTTGGGATCTGTCATGGTCGAGCTTTTGAGCGTAAACTACCCGACCCTGACTGCTTCGCAGTACAGGGCGGGCTTAAGGCCTCCGGCCCGCTGGCGCGAACGGTAGCCCTGCAGTTGGCAAGCCA